>JALUWT010000017.1 GCA_027019325.1 Sulfurimonas sp. | reverse complement strand
AGTCTTTTGGTAAAAATTTACCACATTTCTTTGCAGCTGTTCCACCGAACTCTCTTACCTCAACTGCTGTGCCATTTTTAGCAATCACCTGTCTTTTACACTCATCTTTTGCAATACATTCTGAATTTTCACATCCAATATTTTCTGGTACTTGTGCCATATTATCTCCATAATTTTTTTGAAATTATAGTCAAATTTTTATTTATTATACTTTAGCATTTAAGAGATTTTCAGGCTTCCCAAAATAGTATCCCTGAAATTCATTTACGCCGTACTCTTTCAACAAATCAAAAATTTCTTTATTCTCTACAAACTCTGCAATAACCGTTATATGCAACTCTTGAGCAAAATTAACTATACTTTTAATCAAAATTTGTGACTCTTTATCTTTTACAACATCTTTAACCAAAGAACCATCTATCTTTATATAATCCGGCTTCAGTGCTAAAATATGCTGATAATTTGCATAACCACTTCCGAAATCATCAATTGCTATCAAGACACCAACTTTTCTAAACTCATTAATCACCTCTGCAAAGTCGTTAAAATCTTCCAAACTTTCCTGTTCTGTAACCTCTACAACTATCTGATCTTTGTTTTCATAATCTTTGATGAGTTCTAAAAACATATCCGCCATAGCTTTATTATAAAAATCATTTGGCAAAAAATTAACAGATATTTTTTCCGTTTTTCCTTGAAAAAATCCCAAACTCTGTCGCAACATTTTCTTTGATATATCAAAATAAAGTCCACTCTTAATCGCTATATCTAAAAAGACAAATGGTGATAAAACTTTCATTTCACCATTTTCAAAATCAAGAATCCTTACCAATGCTTCATATTTAATGATTTTACCATCTGAATCTGTAATAGGTTGAAAAAATGGAACAACATTATTATATTCAAGAGCATAATAAATTTTATGTTTCATACTTATAATCGCTTCAGACTCTTTTTTACTGTCGAGTTCTTGGGTGTAAACAACATAAACTAAAAATTTCATTCTCGCTTTTCGTAATGCCATGTGTGCATCTTCCAAAGGATTATTTCCATACATAACAATTCCGGAATAAATTTCAATATTAATACTCTCACCAAAACCATCAATAGCAAGAGCATATACTCTTTTCGTTAACTGTTCCACTAATGAACAATAATAATCTGCATCTTTATGATATTTTTCTTCTAACAATACGTACTCATCCGAAGAAATTCTATACACACTAAATCCAAACTCGTGTGCAAAACGTTGAAACTCTTTTGCTACTTCCTGAAGAATTTCATTTCCCTTATTTACACCATAAATCTCATTTAGAAGACTGAAATCTTTAATATTACTCAAGATAAGTGCTCTATTTTTTGCATCTTTAAGTGCTTCATCGAGTGCCTGTCTGTTATTGAGTTGAGTTAACTGGTCAGTATATGCCTGTTTTTTAAAATGCTCTAAGAGAATGTTAAACCCTTGATGTAAAACTATTCCTACCAGTATCATCGCAATACCAAGTCCTAGTAATAACTCCATTAAAAACGTATTATTTTGTTTCACAATTTTTGCTGTATTAAAGCCTATAATAAGATAACCTACAGTCTCATCAAGATGGTTTTTTAAAGCAATATCCATCTTTACTTTTAGTACATTGTTATGTTTGATGTAATACTCTTTGAGTAACTTGCTTCCACTGAGAAAAGCATAGTTTTTATTAATGGAAATCACTTTTGGATGCAACATAACATTTAGAAAAGATTTTTTAATGGCTGTAGCTGTTTGGATTTTCATAACAAAATTCAGTTCTCTTGAGAAGTGGGCTATATTTAAGCCTAATTCAACATTTCCAACATATCTGTGTTTGTAAAAAATTGGCTCTGTTACCCGATATGTCAAGGCAAATTTACCAACTTCAAATCCACTCAGAGAGGCTTGTAATCTTCCAGTATCTCGTATCAGCTTTCTTTTTTTATTTAATGTATCCCCGTAAAATACAGGTTTATGTGCACGATACAGAGAAATATTTTTTTTTGAGCGAAAGGTGAGAATAAAAGCATCTTTATATTTTTGCTTTAATTTAGCGTAGTAGGGAGAGACAATAATATTGAGTGCATCATGATTTTTACTAGCAACAGCAGCAGACAGACCATCTAAAGATAAGATACATCTCAATTCTAAAGATAATTTTTCTTTTTCATTTTGCAGTTCTGTTGTAAAAAATTCTTTTGAATACTGGGAGGTTTCATTAAACCTTTTATTGAGATTTTCATCAAATTTGTATTTTAAAAACAGATAACTTAACCCCATAGTTACTATCAAGACAAAAAATGTCAAGATTAACATGATAGACCTTGTCTTAGTTACAATATTCATACCCGATTCAATCCAAAAAAGTTAAATTCCTAATAAAGAACATTATACATTTTTTGTTGACAAATTGCAAAGATTTTACATTCCTTGTTTTTATTCTATTATGATATAGACATGAAAATCCATATAGATATAGACTGTTTTTTTGTCAGTGCTGCGCGCATAGCATATAAATTTTTAGAGCACAAACCCGTTGTTATCGGCGGGCGGAGTGATACAAAGATATTCTCACGCAGTGCAAAAAACCAAACAGTAAATTTTGAAAACTCAGGCAGTTTTGTTCCTACCTTTTATAAAGCCTATGAAGAAAGAGATGACGACATCGCATCATTTATGGAAAATGGACGCCTGCGGGGGATTTTGACGACGGCAAGTTATGAAGCGCGGGCATACGGCATCAAAACCGCAATGAGTCTACGTGAGGCAAAAGATCTCTGTCCCGATGTTATCATTAAAGCACCCAATATGTCCCTTTATCAGGATCTTTCTCATAAACTGCATGATTTTCTCTCACGCAAAATTCCACTCATCGAGCAGGCGAGCATTGATGAGTTCTACGGAGACCTCAGCGGTTGGGTCAATGATGAAGATATTCCTCACTTTATTGACACTCTGCGTCATGAGATAAAAAAAGAGTTGCAACTCCCTGTATCTATTGGTGCGGCAAAAACACGTTACATCGCCAAACTCGCCACAACCTATGCCAAACCTTTTGGGTGTAAAATTATTTACCCTTGGAATTTTGACAGCTTTGTCAACTCTATAAAAGTCGAAAATTTTGCAGGTATTGGAAAGAGTATGCAACAGAAGCTTCATGCAGGACAAATCCGCACACTTGGAGAATTGCGACAACGCAGAGGAACTCTTGAATCATGGGGTCCATATGCAAAAGAGCTCTACAAGCGGGTAAACGGGGAGAGTGATGCAGCAATTAACACCAAACAAAAGAGAAAATCCATCGGCATATCGAGAACTTTTGATCCTCTTTCTGATCGTAGAGAACTGCATAGGCGTATTCATATATTAGCCCGACATCTCAGCTTCGCCATCTTTAAACTCGATGTCATTCCAACTGTTTTTCACCTCAGTATCAATTATGAGATGAATCAAAAGTCACATATCAATGTATCAAAAGCAGAAATTTTCACTGAGAAGAAGTTTGATGCACTCTGTTTGGAGATGTTTCATAAAGCAGACACACAAAAAAGGTTGCATCTGATTCGCCTGAGCATAAACTGCTCAAGCTTTACAAGAGACTCACACAAAGAGCTCTCACTTATTGGTTTTGAGGAAGAAAAAAAGATGCAGACTCTAAGTAAGTCTACACAAAAACTACGTGAGCGTTATGGTATAGATACTTTAAAATTTGGCAGTGAAATGTAAGCAATAGTTCTAATCTATGCTACAATAACACCCATGACAAACACAAAGCTTCTGGAGCAGTTTCGCTCTTTTTATTTTAAAAATTATCCTGATGATATGGAAACACAGATTTCTTACTTTGCCGTTTTTGGCGGACTTGATTGGGATATTGACACTACAAAGCCCATCTCAGAGCTCATCAAGTCTCTCATTTTAGACAATTTTGAAGCCATCGATGCAAAGATGCGTGAGCTTACACTTAATGAAACACTCAACAGAAAACTGCTCAAAGCACTTGCTACTGGAGACAGAAGAATATTTAAAGCTTTTAACAAAGCAGGATTAAACAATGGAAACGGTGGTGCGGCACTCAATTACCTGCAGGAAAAGGGACTTATTCAGCTTGAATACTCGCGTGAAGAGCATCCGCGTGAACGCTCTGTTAAAACAAAACTCAAACGCGAAGAGGCACGTCATCGTATCTCGCATAAAGTTCTTTTCACGCATCCCTTTATTCGTTTTTGGTTTTACTTTATCATTCCGCATATCAAAGAGATTGAAGCAGGGAAATATGATGCTTTTTTAAAAGATTTTGAGATGCGCCATAACAGTTACACCAGTCTTGTCTATGAAGAACTCTCAGAAGTGCTGCTCAACTATAATCTTCGCGATGCACACATTGTAAGTTCCGGAAGCTACTGGGATGCAAATATCGAAATAGACATCTTGACACTGACAAAAAATGGGCGCAGCTATGTTGGTGAGTGTAAATGGACAAATCATAAAATCAATAAAAAAGAGTTACATAAAATTCATGACAAATGTAAGAAATTAGGAATCGAACCAACGCAAATCGTCTTTTTTTCCAAACGTGGTTTTTCAAATGAGTTATTACAGCTACAAGGGAGTAATCTCGCACTCTACAGTAGTGAAGACTTTAAAGCACTTGTAAAAACGAAACCAAAAGAGCAGCTCTACCCATTAATCACACGCAATGCCTGATAGGCTTCTTGAAGGAGCTGAAACTTGTGTGTGTAGTGCTCTACCATATGCGGGCTTTCATGAATGATTTTATCGGGATGGTAGACTTTTGTAAGTTTTTTATAACTTTTTCGTAAAGCATCCTGCGAAGCTCCGACAGGGCACTCAAGGATGGTATAAAAATCTTTTTTCTCTTCTAATTCATCTGCTTTTGAAAGATCACCAAAGGAAAAATTTGCAAAATCAGAGTAGAGTTTTGACATAAAATGGTTGTCGTAGGAGTACTGAATTTGATAATGCAGAATGTGGCGTTTGTTAAGTGCTTTTTCGAGTCTTGCTTTGGCTTTAAAATCACTAACATCTATAACTAGTGAAATATCTGTCCCCCGCTCCACATAAACTTCAAGCTGCGAACGAAGGTAGTTTGTCACCCATGCATTTGGAGATTTCAGCGAGATGAGAACTGTGTTTTTATCATACGCATACAAATATACTTTAACAACTTCGGGCTCTTGAAGTTTGTCGAGTTCTATTTTAATGGGCTGTGTACCGTACTTTAACATGGAGCGAAGAAAAAACTCATGGTTAAAGTCATGTGCCTCGGCATGAAACTTACTCAAATTTCGAAGGAACTCTTCGCGCACTTCTTTGAGTGTTTCATTTCTAAAGACAAGTACCGCCTTGGGTAAAAAAAGCATACCTCTGGTGTGCTGATTTAAAAACTCTTTCATCCATTCTGAGTTAAGAGCATCAAATCCAGTAGTGATAAGAATAAGGTTATTACGTAAAACGATATCCATCTTCACACCCTTTTTCACATTATTTTATTTTAGTATAGCAAAAAAAGTTCCACTTTAAAAGAAAAGTATTCTGAAGAATTAAGATAGCTTTGAGCTAATTTATAGATTATTTGAGTATAATTGCACTATTAATTTATTACCCCTTTTAAGGATAAAATTTGCGCGAAAATATGAATGAAAAATGTGCTGTTGTAGGTATTTTTGGTCACGAGGAAGCTTCTAAACTCGCATACTTCTCTCTACATGCTCTACAGCATCGTGGACAAGAGGCAGCTGGTATCTCTTCAGCTGATGGGAAAAAAGTTCATACTATTAAAAACCGTGGTTTGGTTATGAAAGTTTTTAATGAAAACAACTTAAAAACACTACAAGGTTCAAGCGCTGTCGGACACACACGTTACTCTACAGCAGGTGATGATTCTATACTTGATGCACAGCCGGTTTTTGCACGTTATGACCTTGGTGAAATGGCAATAGTACACAACGGTAACCTCACAAATGCAGAAGAAGTACGCAATGCCTTGATTAAAAAAGGGGCGATTTTCCAAACATTTATGGATACAGAAAACCTCATTCACCTCATCGCAAAAAGTACAAAAAACCATCTTCTTGACAGAATCATTGATGCAGTCCAAAGAATTGAAGGGGCATTCTCTTTGGTCTTTTTAAGCCGAACAAAAATGTTTGCTATGCGTGACAGATTTGGTTTTCGTCCTTTAAGTCTTGGTCGTCTTCCAAACGGCGGCTACATTGTAGCGAGTGAGACCTGTGCATTTGACCTTGTCGGTGCTACATTTGTCCGTGATGTGGAGCCAGGGGAGCTGCTCGTTTTTGAAGAGGGCAAAGCACCACAAAGCATCAAGGTTTACGAGCCTACTCCAAAACACTGTATCTTTGAGTATGTCTACTTTGCACGTCCTGATTCATCTGTTTTTGGTCAATCTGTCTATGAAACACGTAAAAATATGGGAAAAGAGTTAGCTCGTATTGAACCTATTGCAGCTGACCTGGTTGTTCCTGTACCAGACGGCGGTGTTCCTGCTGCGATTGGTTATGCACAAGCCAGCGGTATCCCATACGAGATGGGAATTATGAGAAATCACTACATTGGCCGTACATTCATTGAACCGACACAAGAGATGCGTGATTTGAAAGTAAAAATGAAGCTCTCGCCGATGACAGACATCATCAAAGGAAAACGTGTCATTGTTGTTGATGACTCCATTGTTCGAGGCACGACATCCAAGAGAATTATTAAGATGTTAAAAGAGGCAGGTGCGAGCGAAGTACATATGCGCATATCTTCTCCTCCTACAACAGACCCGTGCTACTATGGTGTAGATACACCTGACAAAGACAAACTCATCGCGGCAAATATGAGCACACAAGAGATTTGTGAGTTTATCGAAGCGGATTCTCTTGCTTACCTTGATGAAGCTTCACTTCTGCGTAGTGTCAATGCCATAGATGATAGCTACTGTACTGCTTGCTTCACAGGTAAATACATAATTTAATGAAACAAATATATACCTACGGTAGCTACCTGCGTGAAAAGTTTGGTGTTAAAGTTTACAAAGTCGGCATCAATATTTCAGGTTTTACCTGTCCCAACATTGACGGCACAGTGGCTAAAGGTGGCTGTACTTTTTGTGAAAACGACTCCTTTTCTGCAAGTACCCAAACAGTTCAGGCACTCAAAGGTTTTCATCTCAATCTTGATTCCGATGAAAACCCTTTTCTTGACAAACAGTTACTACAACTCAAACAGCAGTTTGATGCTATCTCTTCACGGCAAAAAAGGGAGTATGGCGCAGAGAAATTTCTTGTCTACTTTCAATCTTTTACAAATACCTATGCCCCATTTCAAACGCTTAAGGCACTCTATGAAAAAGCACTTTCATTTGACAATGTAGTCGGTTTGAGCATCGGAACACGCTCTGACAGCATCACAGAGGAGACTTTAGAGTACCTCAAAGAGCTCAACAAAGAAAAAGAGATATGGCTTGAGTTTGGCATACAGTCAGTGTATGATGCCACCTTGAAAAAAATCAACCGCGGCCATGATAGCGCTAATGTAAAAGAGTGGATTCTCAAATCAAAAGAAGCAGGACTCAATGTCTGTGGGCATCTTATCTTTGGTCTTCCAGGTGAGACACAGAAGATGATGCTTGAAACTGCAAAAGAGGCCTATGAATGGGGAATTGATTCTGTTAAATACCATCCTCTTTATGTGGTAAAAAGAACAGCACTTGCTAATGAATATGCACGTGGAGAATTTCAGCCGATTAGTGAAGAGCTCTACCTTAACACCCTACTCAAAGCTTTAGAGATGAAACCAGAAAATGTAAGCGTACAGAGAGTAACAGCAGGGATAGATGATGATTCTCTTTTAGCTCCACAATGGTGCAGAGACAAAAATCAGCAGATAAGGCACATAAACCATGCTTTAAAAAAGATTGGTTTAAAGTACTAAAGCTCTCAAAACTTAATGTCCCCAAACTTTTGCAAACTGTGCCGTTGAACTAAAATAGGGTGGATAGCCAAAGTAGACTCGAAAAGGAGTAGACTGCCCCGGTTTTAAATTCTTTGCCACAATAAATTTTTTTTCAATTGTCTGAGGCTTATCACTTCTATTAAACCCTCCAGAAAAGAAGGCAACAATACCACTTGGTTTATAAAAGTTCCCGCCTTTTACATTTCCCGTTGCATGCCCTTTGTTTACTAGTTTAATATCAAAAGTCACCTGCCCTATTGGATAATTTCCAACATTAGTCACAATCCCAGTATAGATGATTTTTTCTGTACTCAAAAGACGTTTGTTTTTCATTTTACTCAGTGTGACTTTTTTAGTATATTTGTCAACAACAAAGACAGAAAAAACAGCTAAAAAAAGCGTAATGAGTGTAATAGAAAAGAGCATAGAATACTTCATTTTCGCATCACTCTGTTTTAATGAAGCAACGACACCACCGATAAAAATAAGTAAGATAATTCCAAGCACCACATAGTGCCAAATATTAAGTAGTGTCATTTGCAACTTGCTCCTAAAGAGATATTATAATCCCGTTTATATGTAAAAGGTTCCACTATGATTTTAAATTCACGGGTTTCGCCCTTTTTTATATCTTTTTCAAAAATCGACATCTTTTTAAAAGGTTTTAACTTCAGTATATAATTTTTGTATTTATTACCTGTAACTTTGTAAGCACTTGCTGTAATCTTGCACGACTGAAAATCACGATGTGATTCATTTGTCAGCGTTCCCTTGACAATCACTGCTTGAGAAAAATGGAGTTTTTTTTGTGAAATAAGCTCTGTTTTATTTTTAAACAAAAGTTTGTGCATCTGCAGGTACCCTAAGGTAGGACCAAGCAAGAAAGAAGCAAATGCAAGTAAAACAAAAAAGAGTGCAGCAGCTACTTTTCTTCTAAGTAAAATCGCTAAAATGATAAAGAGTATAAAAAGTGCAAAGGAAGTACCAAATAAAATGTAATCATAGGGTATAAGTCCATCTATAAAGTTCTTTATGTTCACTTTCATATGGTTTACTTAATCTACTCTCGAATTTTTTTCTTCTATGCCACTCATACCAAATCTACGAGCAAGCTCTTGTTTAATTCTATCGGGCGAAATATTTTTTGAAGCAAGCGCTACAAGCATATGGTATGTAAGGTCAGCTGCTTCATAAACCATCTCTGGCTCATCATTATCTTTATGTGCGAAACAGTACTCTCCAGCTTCTTCTACAACTTTTTTAAGTATCGTATTTTCACCTTTACTTAAAAGTTTCGCTGTCCAAGAAGTTTCTGGGTCTGCATTTTTACGCTCTTGGATTGTATGGTAAAGTGTATCTATAATGCCATAGGCAGCTTGTGTATTTATTTCAACTTCACTGGCAACTGTGCCACTTTCAAGTTCTGTAAAAAAGCACGATTTTCTGCCAGTGTGGCATGCTACACCATTTTGTTTTACTTTTATAAGCAGTGTGTCATTATCGCAGTCGATGTTAAAAGATTCTATCTCCTGCGTATGTCCACTGCTTTCACCTTTTTTCCAGATACGCTGTTTCGAGCGTGAGAAATAATGTGCGATTTTTGTTTTGAGTGAAAGCTCCAAGGCCTCACGGTTCATGTAAGCCATCATCAACACTTCATTTGTTGTAGAGTCCTGAATGATAACTGGCAGAAGCTCCTGCTTTTGCCAGTCTACTCTATTTAAAATTTCTTCCATTCTCAGCGTGCCGTTGTTCTTTGTTTCACATCTTTCGTATCTACCCAGATATTTGGAGTAGAACCACCAGGCGTTAAGAAGATTTTAGCATCTTTGTTATCACGCAATGCATCATTGAACTTTCCTTGTACCTGTATTTGCTTTAATTGAAGCAGTTTTGTTGTTAATGATTTTGAAATAAGCAGGTTCGCTTTTGCTTGTGCATCAGCATTTATAGTAATAGCATCTGCTTTACCTTTGGCTTCAATTCTTGCCTGATCTGCCACACCTTGCGCCTGAGCCGCTTTTTTCAGTGCGTCTTGTTTTGCACGCTGTACGTCCTGCTCTGCTTTTTGAACCTCTTGTTTTGCGATTTGGACACGCTCTATTTGATCTTTTACTTTTGTAGGCAAGATAATATCACGCAGCTGTACTGATTGTAAAATAACAGGAGAGTTTTTCAAACTTGCGATGTTCTTTCTCAAGCCTGCCTCTATCTCTGCTGCAATTTTATCACGTATCATAGGGAGTGATTCTGCATCATACTGACCGACAACATTACGTACAACATCACGCACGACAGGATTGATGATTTTGTCTTCCCATGTAAATCCCCAATTAGAGATAGTCTGCGCTGCAAATTGTGCATTGAGTCTATACTGCACCGTAAGTTCGATGGAGACAGGAAGTCCACGTTTATCAAGAACTGTTATGGCACGTTTACCGACAATACCTGACTCTCTGCCTGTATTTGTTTCCAAGTGAGATGCATAGTTAATGATACGGACTTTCGTATCGACTGTATAGACTTTTTGGATGATAGGAACTATAAAATGAAGTCCCGGCAGCAGTGCCTGTTCCTGATATTTACCATTTGTACTTAAAATCCCGCGTTCACCCTCTTGAATAATTGTAAAAGGTTTTGCCAAAATCAAAACTATCACTAAACCAATAAGAACATATAAAAAAGCCGCTTTACCGCCACCGAAATTAAAGTTCATATTTGGCATTTGCGGACCGCTTGGGCCTCCACTGTTACCGCCTGAGTTTGATTGCTTATAGCCACCGCCTTCACTCTTTTTTTTGTTAAAATAGTCATTCATATCTGATGCCATTAGTATGTTTTCTTTCAAATTTTTTCCTTTTTTAATCTACGTATGTTAAGTAGTGTTCGTATTTTTTATTTCTTCCAAAAACAATGTCAAAGTAAGAACTTTGAATAATTGCTGTTGTCTCTCCGCGTGAGCCACATCCAATCTCTCTTGCATCTACAAGAGCAATAGGTGTAATCTCAGCCGCTGTCCCTGTTAAAAACGCCTCATCTGCCACATAGACTTCTTCTCTTGTAATTCTTCGGCGTGTTACCGTGTAGCCCATATCTTCTGCCATCTCTATGACCATTTTTTGTGTAATGGATGCGAGGGCATTGTCACTTGGCGGTGTAATTATCTCACCATCTTTTATCATAAAAAATGAAGCGCCACTCGCTTCTGCAACATAACCCTGGTCATCAAGTAACAGTGCTTCATCATAACCACAGTCAATAGCCTCATATTTTGCCATTTGTGAGTTAAGGTAGTTCGCTGTTGCTTTTGCTTTTCCCATGTTTGAAGTATTTGCAGGGCGTGTCATAGAGACAATTTTAAGACGAATGCCTTTGCGCATACCTTCTTCGCCAAGGTACGCACCCCACTCCCACGCAGCAACCGCAGTCTCAACCGGAGCATCTTTATGGTACAGACCCATAACGCCATAGCCCAAAAATGAAAAAGGACGCAAATAGACATTGTCCCCCGTGAACTCATTTTTACGTACTAACTCTATCTGTGCTAAATTCAACTCTTCAACCGTATAAGGTATGTCAATAAGTGTCATTTTTGCTGACTCTTTTAATCTTTTCGTATGGTCATTTAAACGAAAAATTGCATACCCTTTCTCTGTTTTATATGCTTTTGTTCCTTCAATAACACCATTTCCATAATGAATAGTATGTGTTAAAACATGTACTTTAGCATCTTCCCAAGCTACAAATTCTCCATTCATCCAAATATATTTGGCTGCGTCCATTAAAATCTCCAATTATTATAAGTAATGCTATTTTATCCAAAATGGTATTTACATTCCATAAAATATTTTTTACTATATGCTTTAATTATACGTAACTTAAATATTATTTATATATAATTCCAAAAAAAATGGAGTAGAAATATTGTCAAAATTTACCTCTCAGGAAACATTAGCAAACAAAGATAAAGAATATTCACCCTATCATAAAGTTGACCAGTGGCAGCTTCAGCGTGATATAGATACAATCAAAAAAAGCATTCAAGTCGGACAAAAAGATTTTGAACATCTTTTAAAACTAGAACGTTGGGGACGTTTTGCAACAATCTCAGGCTTTTTATTTATAGCTTTTATTGGCATCACAAGTTTTTTCAATGTCTCTTTTTCATCTTTTATTTTCTATACAGTTGGCATTTTAGGTGCTTTTTTAATCGGTGTTGGTAATGTCGCAAGGTGGTCCAATGTCACACACCCAATTCTGCATGGTGCTTATGACAAGGTGCCTAACATTCCATACAGATATACAAAAGCTGGTTTTGCAGCAGGAAATCGTAGATATATTGACTGGCTAGACTGGATAAAACCCGATGCTTGGGCATATGAGCACAACATTATGCACCACTACCATTTAGGTGAACTTGATGACCCTGACAATGTAGAAAAAAATCTCGAATGGTTGCATAAAAAAAAGATTCCTATGTGGATGAAATATACCGTTATTTACATTTTTGCCGCTTTTTGGAAAATACTCTACTATGCACCAAATACACTCAGAATCTTAAAGAACAAAGATGCAAAAGTTCAAAAATTGCGTGAGACACAGCATCTTGAATACTCTCCTTTTACAAAAAGTGGGCGTGAGCTTTGGTTAGAGTATTATCTTCCTTATGGGCTTTTTCAGTTTCTCTTTTTACCTTTGCTCTTTTTACCTTTTGGATGGCATACCGTTAGTATCGTTTTTGGATTTTTACTTTTAGGAGAATTTTTTGCAAATCTGCACTCCTTTTTAGTTATCGTTCCGAATCACTCTGCAGAAGATATCTATCAATTTGAAACACCACACAAATCACAAGGTGAGTACTATCTACGTCAAATCATGGGTAGTGTTAATTACAATACAGGAACGGACCTCATCGATTTTTTACATGGCTTTTTAAACTATCAGGTAGAGCATCATCTTTTCCCAAATATGCCCCACTCTTTTTATCAAAAAATGCAGCCCATTGTAAAAGAGATCTGTAAAAAACACAACTTAGAATATCGTCAAGAATCAGTCTGGAAAAGATTTTTTATGACTATTGAATTAATGGTCGGAAATACGAAAGTTTTACGCGTAGAAGGAGTTTAATCATGAAGCCCTTTTTGGGCTTCAATCATAAACAAGGGGAGAAATGAAATTTGAAATTTGTGTTTTAGTTTAGAAATCTATTTGCGTTGTCAACATATAAGCAGTTGATTTAGGATTAGCAGTATTTGCAGCATATTGATTGTTATCAATAGTAACATTAGCTATCCATTCAACATTACTATTTTGTCTCCATGCTGCACCCGCAATTTCTGTTTTTCTAGCATACTCTATAGCACCAGTTTTTACATCTGGAGTCCACTTGTCATATCTAGCAAATACTTTGTATTGATGTTCACTACCCATACGATACCCTGCATTTACACTATAACCTCTACCCGAACCTTTAGAAGCATGTGTTGCTTGATTCTTAGATGTATTTGTCGATGTAACATACTGAGCTGATATAAGAAATGCCGGCATATTAAATACACTATGTAGTCCATAAAATTTTAAATCATCATAACCAATTGTTTTTGAAGCACTAACATTATGAGTATTACCATTTGTATCTGTAAGAACATAGCTTGTATCTTGAGTTACTGCAGAGTGTTTATAGTTCAATTGACCAAAGAATGATGCATCAAAGTATGTATGCTTTTCAGGATGATGATGTGATTGAGTACCAAGCAAGTGGCCTGTGAATCTCCACTCTAAACTCATACCATTTGATACTTGTGCAGAGTGATACCCTTCACCGTTAAACACACCGTAATCTGCATCAAAGTATTTTGTTCTAGTTTTAGCCATTACTCCAAAGTCAGCTGAGCTAGAAAGGTGAGCAGAGTTGTGATTTTCAATCAAAATTTCTGAAATACTTCTGTACATCCAAGAGTTGTGCTCTTCATAATCATGCCAAGGACGATGTGCAAGACCTATTTCAAGACTTGTTACAGGTAAAACATTATGTAGGTTTAAGTAAGCATATTTTGCACGAACTATCATACTTCCATTAGTTGTAGCTGTTGTTGCTCCTTCTCTAGTTACATCCATCGTAACACGGTAGTAAGATTTTGGATCATCTAAAAGATATGCTTTTAGTTGAAAATAACCACGACGAATTTCAAAGTCTTGCTGACTTGGTGTATTACTATCTGCATAATGTGTACTTTTATATCCTATAAAAGTTTGGCCTGAAAACTTCAATTTATCTGCATGAGAAAAAACAGGTGTTGGTGTTTTAAGTAAAGTACGACCTTCACCCGCCTTAGTAAAAACTTGACCATTTGCATCTTGGTATAATTTTGTAACTCCTGCATTTGCAGCAACTGAGCCTAGAGTTAAAGCAGCTAAAGCTGATAAAACGATTCTTTTCATTTGTGAATTCCTTTTTGTTTTTCGTTTGTTCGGCGGAAGTATAAAATTACTTGATTACAAGAAGGTTACAAAATAAGTGTGTTCTTGTAACCTTCTCGTAATCTTCTTTCTCTATTATTACGACATCAATTTTCACATAGGAGCTCAGCATGACAATACATACAGATGTAAAACGTTTACTTCATGTTATGATGATAGTTTTTTCATTATTTGTCCTCGCTGCTCCTGTTGTAGATGCTAATATGATAGAAAACTGCAGTGAAAAGAGTGTAGACACACAGGACAAAGAGCTTGACAAAGATCTTGAAGACAAACTCGAAGAAAAAGCAAAGACAACAATGCTTTTTGATGCTTTTATAACTTATGTTTTTAACACTTTTTCTACTCCACAACCAGGTTATCAACTCTATCTCTATTCATATAAAAACAACTATTCATTATACAAACCTCCCATATTACACTCGTAAACACTAACCCTTTATATATTCAAAGTTTGAACTCATAGATATTGTTTTATATTTGTTTGTTCACTTTTTCAAATTCTTTGCCTATGGGCTCAACTTTGCAATATATACAAAACATAAAACTATAATACTTAACAATATAACAAGGAAACAGAAGATGAAAAAAATCGTTTTATCAGCTTTAGCTGTACTCACTTTAGGAACTGCTATGAACGCAGAGACAATAACAACTACAGAAGAAAAATTTCTAGATAGATTTCATTTCAAAGGTGATCTCAGATTACGCTATGAGAGTAAAGAAACTTTTTATAAAGATGCAACTGAAAGTACAAACAAATCAACGTATCACAATAGATATAGATTAAGACTAGTATCAGCTTTTGATTTAACTAAAAATCTCAAATTTGACGTTGGTATGAGAAGTGGCTACGGAAATCCAACTTCTGGTAATCAAACATTTTTAGATAACAAACCTTTAAGTGATTACTTTTGGCAGTCACTAAGATTTAACATTTTAGATATTACATATAAAAAAGGAGACTCTACATTAAAAGCTGGAAGACATCCCTATATGCTATATAGACCGATAAAGTCTCAGCTTATTTGGGATAATGACATCTCATTCAATGGTATAAGTTATAACTATGAAAATGACTCTCGCATCATCAACTTAGGTGTCAATCAGCCAACATATGCGGAGCAGGTTACTGCAAAAAACAGTATCAACCTCTTTTTTGCACAATATGTACAAAAAATGAAATTAGAAAATTCTCAGTTAAACTTAGGTGCAGCTGTTTATTACTACACTGGTATTAAAGGAAATACGCCTATTTATGGCACTAATAAAAATACAGGCATGGGGAACACTTTAGTAAATGGTGTCTTTGAAAATAATTACCATATTGTAGAAGCATTTGGAGAATTCAAATTAAAAGATGTAATAAGTAAGCCACTTGCATTTGCCGCTTCAACAGTATATAACTCTGCCGCAAGTAATAAAAACTTTGGATATGATGTGGCAGTACAATTTGGTAAAGCAAAACGTGTTTATGATTGGCAAGTGAAGTATTCTTATACTTATCTTCAAGCGGATGCAGTACTCGGTGCGCATAGTGACTCTGATAATTTTGGTGGTGGTAGTGCTGCTAAAGGACATGCCATAAGAGCAAAATATAAATTTGGCAAAAACACATACCTTGCTGGAACATTCTTTTTTGATACACTTTTTGCAGGGAAAAAAGCTACAAAGCCAGCAGCAGATTATGAGCGTGTGCAGTTAGATGCTATCATAAAGTTTTAATACAAAAATTGCAAATTGTATGTAATCAATTTGTAACCTTAGTGTTTTATACTTCCACAACTTAAATTTAAAAGGTGTAATAAATGACAAAAGTACTTAAACTTGCTCTTGCAACTTCAGTTTTAGCTGGTGGTCTTATGGCTAATGATGTAATCAAAGGAAGTGGAGCTTCTTTTCCATATTCAGTGTATCAACAATGGATTAAGGCATATAACAAAGATACTGGTATCAAAATTGACTATATTAGTGAGGGTTCTGGTGCTGGTATCAAACATATCGAAGCAAGACAATCAAACTTCGGTGGTAGCGATAAACCTCTTACTCCAAGAACACTAAAAAAACATAATCTTTACCAATTCCCAGCAGTTGTTGGTGCAATTACTATGGCATACAATATTCCAAACCACAATAATATCAAACTAAGTCGTGCAGCAATTGCTGAGATAGCTTTAGGTCACATTAAATACTGGGATAACAAACTTATCACAATGAGCAATCCAAATGCACACTTACCACACAAAAAACTAACTTTTGTTCATCGTTCAGATGCGAGTGGTACAACTTTTAACTTTACTTACTACCTTGCAAAAAGTAACTTAGAATGGAGAAACACATTTGGTGCTAAAAAATCTGTAACATGGCCAGGTAATCATCATGTAGGCGGTAAAGGTAATCCAGGTGTTGGCGCACTTATCAAGCAAACTCCATACTCTGTAGGTTATATGGACTATGCGGATGCAAAATCAAATGGTATTTCTATGGCAACACTAGAAAATAGAGAAGGCTACTACATCAAACCAAAACTTTCAGCATTTCAAGAGAGTGCGGCAAAAGCTAGTTTTGATCCTAGAAAAGATTTCTATGCAGTTATCGCAGATCCTGCAGGTGCAAAATCTTACCCTATCGTAGCAGCAACATTTATTCTTCTTCCAAAAGAGCATAAAGCTATGGATAAGAAAGTAACAGCATTCTATAATTGGTCATACAAAAACGGTGCAGATATCGCTTCTAGCCTTGGTTATGTTCCATTACCAAACGCACTAACAAACAAAATAAGAAAATACTGGGAAGAAAAAGGGATTAAATAATCCCCTTCTTCTCTTCTTTGGCCCCTCTATAAAACAAATTTCACAATTTCATTTTCTTCAAATTCTCCTCTTTTTATAGGGGGGCACCCATTCTGTAATCTCTTTGTAATTAAATTCTTATATAATATCGTTATCAATTTAACTAGGTCTATTCAATGGAAAAAATCTTTCAAAAGTTCGCCTTTTCTAGTGCTACTTTAGTGTTTATCATTCTGCTTGGAATTTTTATCACACTTTTTAATGCAGCTAGACCCGCAATTAATGAGTTTGGTTTGAACTTTATAGTTGACCCTGCATGGAATAAAGAGGTTCCTCTTACAATGCCTCAAGCCAAAACCAACAAGAGTGTTACACAAAGTGCTGTTTCAGATACAGATGATGAAGCAGTCGATGTAAATGACTTTGGCGACAATTCTGATGATATGATGCTAGAAGATGAAGATAACACACTCACAAAGACTATTTATGGTGGTTTAGTGCCACTTGTAGGAACTATTTTCTCAACTTTTATAGCACTTGCGTTTGCTATGCCAATTGCTATGGGTATTGCAATCTTTTTAGCTGAAATTGCTCCAAAAAAAATTGCAACCTTTGTCGGGGGTGCTATCGAGCTACTTGCTGCTATTCCGAGTATTATTTTTGGTATGTGGGGACTTTACTATTTTGCACCTATTGTAGCCAATCTCTTTGGAGGTTTTCAAGTCTCACTCCTTACAGCTGGGCTTGTTTTAGGAGTTATGATTCTTCCATTTATGGCAGCAATCACAAGAGATTCTATGAACACCACACCAGATATTTTAAAAGAGTCTGCGTATGCACTTGGTGCAACAAAATTTGAGGTCATTAAAGATGTTATTTTTCCATACTCAAAAGTTGGAATTATTGGCTCTATCATCCTCTCTTTAGGACGTGCACTTGGTGAGACAATGGCAGTAGCATTCTTGATTGGTTCTATCTTTGAATTGCCACATAAGATTACAGACCCAACTATTTCCATTCCAGTTGCGCTAGCAAATAACTTTGGAGAGGCAAGCGGACTTGGTATGAGTTCTCTTTTCTATCTTGCACTTATCCTCTTTGTTATGAGTTTTGCAATTATCTCTTTTGCAAAATTCTATTTTCTAAGAAAGGCTAACTAATGAGCAGGTTGCTTATCAACAAAATCATTTTAACACTCTCTACAATCTCTGCTCTTATAGGGCTTGCATTTTTAACGTGGATTTTAGTAACACTTTTCATAAAAGGCTTAAGTTCATTTCACTTTTCACTTTTTGTAAATGACCTTATAAACAACGGTCTTCGTAACCTTATCATAGGGCAGTTTATTTTAGCAGGGATGGCAAGTCTTATTGGTATTCCTCTTGGAATGGTCGCAGGTATCTACATTCGAGAATATGGACAAGGACGCTATGCAAACCTTATTAGAAATCTGAGCGATATTATGATGAGTGCACCTTCTATTGTCATTGGTGCGTTTGTTTATGCCATCATTGTTGTTCCAACAGGGCATACCAGTGGTTTTGCAGGCTCTATTGCCCTTGCAATTATGATGATTCCCATCGTCATCAGCACAACAGACTCTATGCTTTCACTTGTTCCACAAGAGCTGCGTGAAGCGGGAATTGCACTTGGTGCCAGCAAATACAAAGTTATCTTTGATATTGTTATAAAATCTGCAAAAGTGGGAATTATGACAGGAATACTTCTTGCATTTGCAAGAATTGTTGGAGAGACTGCACCACTTCTTTTTACTTCACAAACAAGTAACTACTTTACGCTTGATTTAACACATGCATTTCCATCGCTTAGTGTGAGTATTTATGATCTCGCAAGTGATGTGCAAACAAGTAGTAGAGATTTAGCTTGGGCAGCATCATTCATACTTACTGTTATGGTTTTAGTGATTAACCTTACCGGTAAATTTATTACAAGAAACAAAAAATAAGGACAAATTACCATGCCAGTTATGAATATTAAAAAATTCTCTTTTACATATCCAGGGGTAAGTGACCCTTCACTAAAAGATATTACACTACCTATTAAGAAAAATAGAATAACAGCACTTATAGGTCCTAGTGGTTGTGGTAAATCAACGCTACTTCGCTCAATGAACAGAATCCATGATCTCTACCCTGGAAACAAATATGAGGGAAAAATAGAGTTACTTGATTTTAAGAGTGGAAAGTACAACAATATTTTAGAGATTAAAAAAGAGAATGAGTTTATAGAGTTACGCCAAAAAGTGGGAATGATTTTTCAAAAACCGACACCATTTCCAATGAGCATCTTTGATAATGTCGCATATGGTCTAAGAATCACCGGTATCAAGAACAAAAGTGAACTCTCTGACCGTGTCGAGGCCGCACTCAAAGGCTCAGCACTCTGGAAAGAGGTACATGACAGACTAGAGAAATCTGCTATGGGACTTTCAGGCGGACAACAACAGCGTTTGTGTATTGCTAGAGCAGTTGCGGTAAAACCTGAAATACTTTTGTTTGATGAACCAACTTCTGCACTTGATCCCATCTCAACAGGAGCCATCGAAGAGCTCATCGTTGAGCTGAAAAACGATGTAAGCATTGCTATTGTTACACACAATATGCAGCAAGCAAGTCGTATTAGCGACTATACAGCTTTTATGTATTTAGGCGATTTAATCGAGTATGACAAAACAGAAAACATATTTTTAAATCCAAAAGAGAAACAAACGGAAGATTACATCACAGGGAGATTCGGATAATGGTAAAGACATTCAAACAAAACTTAGATGAAGTGACAAAAAAGATTACAGAGATTGGGGAGGACCTCGTCAAAGCCAATGAGTTAATTCTTGGTGCATTAAAAGATTGTAATCAAGAGCGGTTTAATGAAGCAAGAAACACTATTAAAAATATTACATCGCGAACAGATGAAATAGATAATGCCATCATTAAGATTTTGGCACTCTATACACCAGAAGCAAGAGATCTACGTCAGGTTGTCGCTTATTTTAAAATCACAAATGAGGTAGCACGCGCCTGTTCAAATACACGCAGCTTCATCCGCGGTTTTACAGATGTCTGCGAAGACTTAGATGTAAAGACCATCAACGAATACACTGTCCCTATGCAAGCTTCAACAGTCAAAGCAATCAAGACTAGTATCACCATGTTAAGTGTTGATGATGTAGATGAACTTCAAGAGATGTATGAAGAGGTTCTTATAGAAGAGAACAAAGCAGATGATTTATACGAGATGATAGAGAGAAAACTTGTTGCACAAGCAGAGAACTGTTCGACTAGTTTTGAAAAGTTTCATAAAATGCTTCGTGCACTCCGTAAAAGTGAAAAGATTGCAGGTCGCGCCATCAGTGTTGCAAATCTGCTCGTATACATCAAAGTCGGCGGAAGTCTTCGCAACTAAAAAGAGGTCATAAGTGTTAAAATTTCATCAAATCGTACTTAGAAAATTTTTAACACTTTTTCTTGCCCTCTTTGTCATTATTGGTACTATCGTTTACTACTGGGTCTATGAATTTTACATCGACACAACCAAAGAGGCACTCAAGCAAGACATAGAACTCCTCTCTCTTCAAATAAATCCTCACACAAACCTAGACACATTTGTGCAAATAGTCAAAGAAAAACTCCATGCTCGTATCACACTGATAGGAGCCGATGGAAAAGTCTTAGCCGAATCAGACAAAGATAAAAAAGAGATGGAAAACCATCGCTACCGTGATGAGATTATGCAGTCTGACAAGAGTGAGTTTGGTTTTAAAATACGCCACTCTCATACTGTCGATAAAGACCTGCTCTATGTAGTAAAAAAGTACACCCTTAACGGAAAAGTAGTTTACATTCGTCTTGCAAGAGAGATAAAAGGCATTCAGGCAGAGATATTTTCACTCGGTATGAAAATTCTCGGTGCTCTCATCATCTTTTTTATAGCAATTTTTGTCGTTACCTATAAAATAAATACTCAAATAGAGTATGAAACAGGAAAAATAGTAGAGTTTTTAAAATCTCTTGCCAAAAAGAAAAAATCAACCTACATCTCTTCGGACTATTCTCAAGAGTTTGCTCTCATTACCAAGTTGCTTACAAAAGTTGCACAGATTATCGTCAAAAAAGAGAAGAAAAAAACAAAATACACAGATGAGCTCAAAGCTTCTAACAAACAAAAAGATGACATCCTCTCTGCCATCAGCCATGAGTTTAAAAATCCTATTGCCATCATTAATGGCTACTCGCAGACACTGCTTGAGGATGAAAATCTCAATACCACTATCCGTAAAAAATTTCTTGGTAAAATTCACAACAATGGTCAAAAACTCAGTAATCTCATTGATACACTCAGACTCTCTATGAAACTTGATGGAGACCATCAGTCTATCACGACACAAAAGACAAATCTCTTCACACTCACGCAAGAGTGTGCACAGAACCTACAGTTAAACTATCCGCGACGCAGTGTTATGGTTGAGGGGGGCACAGATGCAGAGGTAGAAATTGACCCGACACTTTTTAGTATTGTCATTAATAACTTGATAGAAAATGCCATAAAGTACTCTGAAGATGAAGTACATGTAGTCGTTTCAGACAAACAGTTTGAAGTAAAAGACACCGGTGTCGGTATCAGTGAGCAAGACTTACAAAACATTACCGAAAAATTTTACAGAGTACAGCAACAACGCTGGAACAACTCTCTAGGGCTCGGTCTCTTTTTGGTCAATAAAATAGTAAACCTTCATCACTTTCAACTCAAAATAAGTTCAAAAGTAAACGAAGGGTCTATTTTCACTATTTCTTTTTAGTAGCTTTTTTTGGAGCTGCTTTTTTCACAACTTTTTTAGCAACTTTTTTTACAGCTTTTTTTGCAGTAGGTTTTACTTTTACCGCTTTTTTAACAACTTTTTTTGTAACTTTTTTCGCTGATTTTTTCGGTACAGCTTTTTTCGCTACCGCTTTTTTTACAGCTTTTTTTGCAACTGCTTTTACAACTTTTTTCTTTAAGACTTTTGCCATTTGAGGCTCCTTTGAATTTCAATTTCATTACTAATAGTAATAAATTATGACTATTATATATAATTTATTTAACTTTGTCAACAAAATCCCTATAAAATATAGAGTTAAGATAGAAATACTATAATATGTTTCGTTTTAGGAGCAATTAGATGACATTTATAGAATTTAAAAAACTGCTGTTAGATGCAGAGATTAGTCTGCCAAAATTTAGCAAACTCATAAAAGTAAGTGAAAAGAACATTCAGTCTTATAAAAAAAAAGGCGAAGTACCAAACACCATTGCTGTCATTGCAAAGTGTTTTGCTGCGATGCATACAAAAGGACTTGATTATAGAACGAAGATTGAATCATTGGGACTTGAAGCAAAAACAAAAAAAGGTGCTGGTTTTGCGAAAACAAAAAAGTGAGAGAAAGAGAAAATCTAATGTAATATAATTGTAATCAAGCTATCTTATCATTCTTCATACCATTTAATGGAGACAAAGAATGAAACTGCGTGAATTTAATATAAAAACCGAAAATCTTGAACTTGGATATGCACAAAGTGACCTTAATCTAGATATCGTGGAAGAGTATCTCTGTCAAGAACTTGATGTTCCCCAAGAATATATTAAAAAACTCGAACTACTAAGAGACTCTTTATATGTCAAACTCATAGATTCTGCAAGATACTTTAACGAAGACTGGTATGTCAATATGCAAAGGATTGCATAGTGTTAGATGTTAAAAAAATGATACAAAAAAAATATCCTAAACTCCAAAACAATAAAATCATCAAAGGTGCTATTTCAAAGTTTGCCGACTCTGTCATTCATCAAGATGAGATAAACAAGTTTTTAAAAAAGAACAGTCATCTTGCTCCTTTGGAGTTTGTGGAGCATGTGCTTGATGAGTTACAGTTTAACTATTTTGTCTCAGATAAATATCTCGAGAATATTCCTACTGAAGGACGTGTGGTCATTATCGCGAACCACCCCTTAGGTGCACTCGATGCACTCGCTCTTATCAAGCTCATCAGCTCTGTCCGTAAAGATGTCAAAATAATCGCAAATGATTTTCTCAACACACTCACACCACTCAGACCAATGTTGCTTGATATCAACAACTTCAAAAACAAGCAGTCAAAAGAGGCTATTCATAAGATTTACGACACTTTAAACTCCGAGGAGGCTGTTATCATTTTTCCCTCTGGAGAGGTCAGTCGCGCAACACCGACAGGCATAAAAGACAAAAAATGGCATAAGGGCTTCTTGAAATTTGCAAAGCGCTCAAACAGTCCTATCTTGCCTGTTTTCATAGGCGGGAAAAACTCCAAAACATTCTACTCTGTCTCTGCGCTTAACAAAAAGCTCTCTATGTTCCTGCTTTCCAATGAGATGTTCAAACAAAAGAACAGATCTATCGAGATGATTGTCGGCGAGCTTATTCCTTATGAGAATGTCGTACCAAAAGGCATAGAACAAGAGCAGCTTGTACGCCTTTATAAAAAGCATCTCTACAATCTCAAAAAAGGAATCAGCCTCTTTGCGACACAAAAGTCCATTGCGCTTCCTGAGGACAGAAGGGATTTAAAAAAAGAGCTAAAAAAGTCCTCTCTTCTTGGTTTAACCAAGGACAATAAAAAGATATATTTGTATGAGTACTCTCTTAAAAACAGCGCTATTTTAAATGAACTTGGCCGCCTGCGTGAGATATCTTTTCGCAAGGTGGGAGAAGGTGCAAATAAAAAACGAGACATCGACAAATATGACAGATACTACAAACACATCATTCTCTGGGATGATGAAGCACTTGAGATTGTCGGTGCCTACCGCATTGGGCTCACAGAAGATATACGCACAAAGCTCGGCGATGCTGCACTCTATACAAATACACTCTTTGAGTACAATGATAAGCTCAATGATTACCTCAATGACTCCATCGAACTTGGTCGTAGTTTCGTGCAGCCAAAGTACTGGGGTTCTCGTGCACTTGATTACCTCTGGCAGGGAATTGGTGCATATCTAAAAAACAATCCACAAATAAAATATATGTATGGTCCGGTCAGTATCTCAAGAAATTATCCAAAAGTTGCAAAAGATATGATTCTATACTTTTATGATTACTATTTTAGAGATAAAGAGGGTCTAGTCAGTGCAAGACTTCCTTATAAAATAAATCTCGATGATGAATATTTACAGCAGTTCATCTCTGAACTTGATGGCAATGACTACAGTAAAGATTTTAAACTTCTCAAAAAAGCACTCGGATTTTTAGAGTTAAGTGTTCCTACACTCTATAAACAGTATGCAGATCTATGCGAGGAGGGAGGCATTCATTTTTGTGCGTACAATATAGATAAAGATTTCTCCGACTGTGTGGACAGTTTCATTCTTGTCTCCATCGATAAGGTTAAAGAGAAACAGAAAAAAAGATACTTTGGAGAATAACATTTAATGGAAAAATTATCACAAATATGGCAAGAACGCTTAGATGTTCTAGATATCGCTTTTCAACCCATCCTAAATATCAATACAGGAGAGATTTATGCGGTTGAAGCACTCCTGAGAAATTATCTTGACGCTGGATTTCGTTCCATCTTCGATGTTTTTGATACTACTTATAGAGAAAATATTCTTTACTCTTTTGATTTGGCACTGCGTGAAAAAACTTTTAAAAAATTCACACAAATCAGTAATTATGATACAATGAAGCTCTTTTATAACCTAGATAACAGGCTCTTTGAAATGCCGGATTTTTCTTCAGGCAACACAAACGCTCTTTTAAAAGAATACGACATACGCAAAGAGAATCTATGCTTTGAAATTTCCGAGCGGCATGAAATATCTAATCAGACTTCAATGGAGAAGATACTACAACATTATAAAGAAGAAGCATTCTATATTGCCATTGATGATTTTGGTGTTGGATATTCAGGGTATAAACTCCTTTTTGATTCAACACCTGACATCATCAAGCTAGATCGATACTTTTTACAAAACATAGATAAAGACATAAAAAGAAAAGTGATGGTCAAAAGTATCACTCATTTAGCGATTCAGCTAGGCATTGATGTTTTAGCAGAAGGAGTAGAGACAAAAGAGGAATATCTTACCTGCAAAGAGATAGGATGTACACTTGTTCAGGGTTATTTTATCCAACATCCAACAAAAAACACACAAGATATAGCAACAAATTACCAACATATTTCCCAACTTTTAAAAAGTTCAAAAAGGCAAGAGAACAACTCCAACATCAAAAAACATGCTCAAAAGATCACACCTATACAAAAATCTTCAACAATGCATGAAGTAGTAGATTATTTCAAAACAAACAGCAATATTCCTTATGCCCCTATCATAAACAAAGATGCTAAACCTATCGGTATTCTCGCTGAAGCACAAATAAAAGAGTATCTCTACTCTCCCTATGGGATTTCTCTGCTGCTAAATAATGGAAAAGAAAAATCTAAATTGAAACATCTTATCACTTACTGCCCCTCAATAGACATAAACAGCGATATTACTATGATAATCGAACTCTTTTCAAACAATAGTGATGGGCATGGAATACTGATTACAAAAAATAGTCAGTATTACGGTTTTTTATCCTCAAAAGACATTATTCAACTTATTAATGAAGAGAATCTTATTGTCGCAAGGGATCAAAACCCTCTTACTAAAATGCCTGGGAACAGACTCGTAGAGTCTTACATCACTCAAAGCGTGCAAAATAATAAACCAACACTGTTATGCTATTATGACTTAGATAATTTTAAAGCTTTCAATGATGTCTATGGTTTTAGAAATGGCGACAGGATAATCCAACTCTTTGCAGATACAATCTCCAAAAAACTTCCAAACTCTTTTTTCAAAGGTCACATTGGAGGAGACGACTTCTTTGTTGCAAGCACTATTGAAGAGTCGCAAGAAAACCATTTAAAACAATTAACAGACATAATCACAACATTTGAAGACAATGCACGAGAATTTTATTCGCAAGAAGATAAGAAAAATGGCTACATAGTCGCTAAAGACAGAGCAGGCAATCAAAAGAGATTTCCCATTTTAACTGTAAGTGCATCTGTACTCTTTACACATGTCAAAAAACAATCGCAATATACTAATACTATCAACAATATCTTATCATTACAGAAAAAAACGGCCAAATCAGAGAAAAATCATCTCTGCATGAGCTCTCTATTGTAATTATTTGAAACATATTAGCGTTGTGCATATTTTTTAAGCATTAGTACATAAAAGATTACAGATTATTGAGATATACTATACATAGATAAAATTCAGGAGAAAATTAATGGGAAAATTCGTTAATAACATAGAAGAGTTCTTTACATATTGTAACGAGAACGACGTTCAATTCGTAGATTTAAGATTTACAGACATCAAAGGTGCTTGGCACCATCTTAGTTACCGTTATAGTGCGGTAAATGTAGAAAATTTAGAGAATGGTTTCCCATTTGACGGTTCTTCAATCGAAAACTGGCAGCCAATCAATGAATCTGATATGCTTTTAAAAGCTGACGCTACAACTGCATTCTTAGATCCTTTTACTGCTGATCCTACTGTTATTCTATTTTGTGATGTATATGACATCTACAAAAATGAACTGTATGAAAGATGTCCACGTTCAATAGCTAAAAAAGCACTTCAGTATGCTAGTGACCACGGAATTGCAGATGCTGCATACTTTGGACCTGAAAATGAGTTCTTCATTTTTGACGATGTAAAATTTGTTGATAATATGAATGAAATTGGTTTCAAAGTAGATACTGAAGAGGGTGAGTGGAACTCAAACACTTCTTATGATGATATGTATAACACAGGTCACAGACCAGGAACTAAAGGTGGATACTTTCCAGTTGCACCAACAGACTCTATGGTAGATATGCGCGCAGAGATGATGCAAGTGTTAGAGCAAGTTGGTCTTGAAGTTATTCTTGGTCACCACGAAGTTGCACAGGGTCAAGGTGAGATTGGTATTGTTTTTGGCGACATCATCACTGCCGGTGACAATGTTCAAAAATACAAATATGTTTGTAAAATGATTGCACACTTAAATGGTAAAACATGTACATTTATGCCAAAACCACTTTATGGTGACAATGGTAACGGTATGCACGTGCACCAATCACTTTGGAAAGATGGTAAAAACCTTTTCTACAAAGAAGGAAACTATGGTAACCTTTCAGAATTAGCTGTAAACTACGCTGCAGGTATCTTTAAGCACTCTGCTGCTGTTGCATCTTTTACAAATCCGACAACAAACTCATACAAAAGACTTCTTCCAGGTTTTGAAGCGCCAAGTATCTTAACTTACTCTGCTAAAAACCGTTCAGCTGCTTGTCGTGTTCCGTATGGAGCTGGTGAAAAAGCAACTCGTATTGAGATGAGATTCCCAGACAGTACTGCTTGTCCTTATCTTGCATTTGCTGCTATGATGATGGCTGGTCTTGATGGTATTTCTAACAAAGATGTTCCTGTTGGTCCACTTGATGAAGATCTTTTCGAACTTTCTCAAGCAGAGATTGCTGAACGTGGAATTCCTCAAATGCCGCACACACTTCGTGAAGCATTAGAAGGTCTTGCACAAGATTACAAATTCTTAGAGCCTGTATTTTCTGAAACATTTGTTAAAACGTATCTTGAGTACAGATTTGAGCGTGACGTTATTCCTGATGAAGGACGTCCAACTGCTTACGAGTTTAAAACTACGTACCAGTGCTAATATTTTCTCCCTTTTTGGGAGAAAATCTCTTTAAACAATAATATTTATCCTTTAAAATAAAAACTAACTCTAAAAATTCTTTTTAAAAACTTCCAAATTCGCTATAATTCCGTCAAGATAGTTATGTAAGAGTGTACTATCAAAATTTCAAGTTAAAGGGTTCATTATGAATCACATTCCAAAAGGCAAATACAAGCCGTATCCAAAAATAGACTTGCCAAACAGAAGATGGCCGAACAATACAATTACAGAAGCTCCACGTTGGTGTAGTGTCGATTTACGCGACGGAAACCAAGCACTTATCAACCCTATGGACATGAATAAAAAACTTGAACTTTTTGCACTCTTACTCAAACTCGGATTTAAAGAGATAGAGGTCGGATTTCCTTCCGCTTCAAAAATAGAATATGACTTTTTACGCAGACTTGTCGACGACAAACTCATTCCTGATGATGTAACCGTACAGGTTCTTGTTCAGGCACGTGAGCATTTGATAGAAAAGACTTTCGAAGCTTTGCGCGGTGTTAAAAAGGCAACTGTACATTTGTATAATTCTACCTCTGTTGCGCAGAGAAAAATAGTATTTTCAAAATCGCAAGAAGAGATTATTGGACTAGCCCTTGATGGTGTTGATTTGGTCAAAAAATATGAAGCAAATCACGAGGGTACAATCTTTTTGGAATACTCACCTGAGAGTTTTACAGGAACAGAGTTAGAGTTTGCAGCACGCATCTCAAATGAAGTAACAGCACGCTGGGGTATTTCAGATAAGAGACAAGTGATTATCAACTTGCCGGCAACGGTAGAGATGGCAACACCAAATATTTATGCAGATCAAATTGAGTGGATGAGCAGACATTTGGATAACAGAGAAAATGTAATCATCTCAACACACACTCATAATGACAGAGGCACCTCCATCGCTGCAACAGAACTTGCACTTTTAGCTGGAGCAGATAGAGTTGAGGGAACACTTCTTAGTAATGGTGAGCGAACAGGAAATGTCGATATTATTACCTTAGCACTCAACATGACAAGTCAAGGGATTGATTCAGGACTTGATTTTTCAGATGTCAATGAAGTTGTAGCAGTCGTAGAAAAGGTCACTGAATTGCCTACACACCCTCGTCATCCTTATGTTGGAGAGCTTGTTTATACTGCATTTTCCGGTTCACACCAAGATGCGATCAACAAAGGTTTAGCATATCAACAGGCAAAGGATAACCCTTTTTGGGAAGTACCCTATTTGCCAATAGACCCGGCTGATGTTGGACGTACCTATGAGTCTATCATTCGTATCAACTCACAGTCTGGAAAAGGCGGTGTCGCTTATATTTTAGAAAAAAATTATGGCTACCATCTTCCTAAAGCGATGCATCCTGAAATTGGACGTGCTGTGCAGGCACTCAGCGATGAAAAAGGGAGAGAATTAAGCCCCGAAGAGATTTTAGAGGTATTTAAAAACACCTACTTTAGGGTTCAAGAGCATATCACATTCAAAGATGTATCTTTAAACAGTGATAACGGAAAATCTACATGCACACTCAGCTATCTCTATAATGGCAGAGAAATCACTTCTGAAGGTACAGGCAATGGACCTATAGATGCCTGTAAAAATGCTTTGATGCAAAAGTATACAAATGATTTTACTGTTAAATCATACTCAGAGCACTCCTGCGGTGACAAAAGCTCTGCAAAAGCAGTGGCATACATAGAGATTCAAAATAAAAGTATTCTCTCATGTTTTGGAGTCGGTGCAGACAATGACATTACTATTGCTTCTATAAAAGCGATGTTTTGTGCGCTTAACAGGGCATTTTCGTAAAGCTTTTTTATGCCAAAAGATAAAAGTCAAGCACTCCTAGCTGAGATAAACTTACTTTTTCAACGCGCAAAGGTCAAAGAGCTCCATGCGAGTTCTTGTGACCAACTTCCTCAAAAGATCATGGATCTTGTTAGCTCCTTTGAAGAGCAAAAAAAAAGAGATGCAAAGACCATAAAAAATCAATCCTACTTTATCAAGCAAATAGACCAACGCACCATAAAAGTCAATGCATCCAGCCAAAAAAAAGACAGGATGCTCAGACAGCAGTCTAAAATGGCAGCTATGGGTGAGATGATGGATGCTGTAGCTCACCAGTGGAAACAGCCTTTAAACTCTCTGAGCATGATGAATGACATGCTCATGGATGATTTTAGAAACGGCCTTGTAGATGAGACCTACATCCAAGATGTGACTGAGATGACCCATATGCAGATTGCCCATATGATAAACACGCTCAATGAATTTAGAACCTTCTTTAGACCATCAAAAGACACGCAAGATTTTTCTGTTGCAGAGTGTCTTGAGAGCGTTCAGGTTCTGATGAAAGATGAACTCTTAAAAAACACCATTGCCATAAGTGTTGATGTTCAAGAAGATCTTACACTCCATGGACAAATCAATGAGTTTAAACATCTTTTTTTAAATCTCATCAGTAATACCATTGATGCTTTTAATGAAAAAGAGAGCACGAACCGAACAATAGCAATACGAACCTATAAAAATGAGAATTATGGAATTATTGAGTTTGAAGATAATGCCGGCGGAATTGAACAACATGTTATTAACTCTATTTTCAAGCCTAATGTCACAACAAAAGCAGATGGTAAAGGAACAGGTATCGGACTTTATATGAGCTCACAGATTGTACAGAAGCACAACGGCTCCATTACTGTGAGCAATGTCAATAAAGGCGCAATGTTTAGCGTCTCATTAAAACTCTAAAATAGTAACTCCTCTTCTGGGTTATTGATCTGCTCTGACCTTGGCGGTTTTGATATGTCGCTAAAGTACTCTTTTCTCTTGCCTATATTTACTTCAATAATCCCCTCAGGAACATCAAATTTTCTTTTTATCTGTGGATAGAGCTTTAGGACATCTCTAAAATAATTTGCAAAAGCAGGGCCAGCAACCCGCCCTCCCGTTTCTTTATGATACATTGGCGTATTGTCATCATTACCAAACCATACAACTGTCTCTATCGTTGGAGAGTAACCTGCAAACCAGGCATCAATATTATTGTTTGTCGTTCCTGTCTTTCCTGCAAGTTCTATACCTTTTACCCCTGCTCTACGACCTGTACCTCTTCTAACAACATCACGTAAAATTGTTGTCATTATAAAAGACTGCGTTGGCTCCGTAATAAAGTAAGAAACCGGTTTTTCTTCATAAATCGTCTCATTGCGTTTGTCAATAGAAGAAATAAGATGCGGAACAACCTGCTCCCCATAATTTGAAAAGGAGGTGTAATACTGTGCTAATTCTAAAGGTGAAACAGACATAGTTCCAAGCGCAATAGAGAGATCATCTGGAATATTTTTGATATGAAATTTTTTCAAATCTTTAAGCAGTTCGTTCAGCCCTATATCGTTAACAAGGTTGATAGTTGCAAGATTACGAGAGTGCACCAAAGCATCTCTGAGACTAATTAAACCTTTGTAATTTTTCTCATAATTTCTTGGACGCCACTTCATCTCTTCACCATTTTTTTCATACTCGTATGTTTTTGCGATATCTACAAGTTGTGTAGCTCCCGAATAACCCAAATCAATAGCCACCTGATAAATAAAAGGCTTAAAAGCAGAACCCGGTTGGCGTCTCCCTTGTGTTGCACGATTATAAGAACTTTTTTTATAATCTACTGAGCCAACAAGTGCCAAAATATTGCCTGTCTTTGAGTCAAGAGAAACAAGTGCCCCATTAAGCTGTGAAACATTCACATCTTGGAGTTTAAACTCTGTATCCCCTTCGGCTTCTGCTTTTTTCAACTCTCGCTGCTCTTTTATTTTATCTTTATCGATACGCTTCAGAGCTAAATTATAGGCATATTTTAATGATTGACGGCCGGCCTGCTGCAGTCGCAAATCAACAGTTGTATATATCTCATACCCACCAGTTTTAAGGTCATTAATTCCCATCTTTCTAAAACGACGTGCCACTTCATCTACAATAAAAGGTGCCTTGTTTTGCGTCAGCGTTTCATTATACACAGTCGGTCTCTCTGCAAGTGCTTTTTCAAAAGTTGCATCATCTATCCAGCCCAAAGTATGCATTCTAGTGATTACACGATTTGCACGCCCCATAGAGATTTCATAATTTTTTGTAGGGGCATAAGTCGATGGTGCTTTTGGAAGTCCTACCAAAATAGCCATCTCTTTGAGTGTCAAATCAGAGAGTTTTTTGTGAAAATAACCATCTGCTGCAGTTTTTACACCATAATAACCATGTCCGAAATAGATCTCATTGAGGTAACGCTCTAAAATCTGCTCTTTTGTCAGGGCATGTTCTAATTTAAAAGAGTAGATGAGCTCTTTTATCTTGCGTGAGAGTTTTTTCTCACGTGTCAAGAGTTTATTTTTGACCAATTGCTGGGTGATTGTACTAGCACCTTCAACCATTTTTCCGGCTTTAAGATCTTTGATGACTGCACGAAAAATTGCATCAAAATTAACACCGGAGTGTTCAAAAAAAGTTGTATCTTCTATGGCGACCAGTGCTTCTACGATGCGAGGAGGAATCTCTTCAAACGATGCATAGTAACGGTGCTGCTTATCAAAAATGTTAGCTATTTTTTCTCCATTTTTATCATAGATTCTACTCGTTTGTGCTGGCTTATAATTTACCAATGATGAAATATCATAATCATATGCAAAGTAGTAGTAAGCTACTATCATAAAAGGAGATAAAAATCCCAAAATAAAAAGTGTAAGAAATATCTTTTTTATCATTGTCTAAAATCCCTGTTTGCAAAATTTGCTTCTATTAATATTTTTGTATATTGTTCTTTTGGTGCACGAATAATCTCTTGCATTTTACCATTTTCTATTAAAACACCATTTTTAATGACACAGATATCTTCACATAACTCTTTTGCAGAGAGTATATCATGTGTTACAAAAAGCATTATAAAGTGCTCTTTTTTCTGCAACTCACGCAACAGTGCAAGTATAACTTTTTTTGTACGAGGGTCCAATGCTGTTGTCGGCTCATCCAAAAGCAGTAACTGCGGCCGATTTTCCAGAGCCATGGCTATGACAACACGCTGCAGCTGTCCGCCTGAGAGTTCCGGTGGAAATCGTTCCAAGAGTTCAAGATCTAAACCCACTTCGCCAAAAAGTTCTTCAAGACGTGCCTTATTAACAAAAAACTGTTTTTTTATCTTTGTAAGCGGAGAGAGTGCTGTAAAAGGGTTTTGTGGGACAAAACCTATGCTCTTTCCCGTTATAAGTTTAAAGTCACTCTCATATTTTAACGTGCATTTCATACTATTTGGTAACATACCTAACAGTGCTTTGAGGGTCAAACTCTTTCCGCTCCCGCTTTGACCAATGAGCGCTAGAGAAGAGTCAATCGTAAAAGCGATATCAAGCAGGCATTTTTCCTGAAAAAATATTTGCAGTTTTTTTACTTTTATCATAATAGTTTTACCAACTCTTTGCAAACTGCCTGCAAGCTTTCTTTGCTCTCACCCAAACGAGCTATAAGACGAATGATAGCACTCGGTACTGTCGGTTGACGAATTGCACCTACGCCATAGCCTTTTTGTAGCAGTGCCTCCTTCATAGCTATTACTTTTCTGTTGTCTCCGACAGGAATAGGAACGATTAATCCATCAATTTGTATGCCGAGAATATCAGCGACTATCTGCTGGCGCTCTTTTATCTTCTCACGTAATTCCTCTGCGTGAGCCAAAATATAACGTAGAGAATTATGTGCCAAAAGCGTATCATACAAAGAGAGTGATGTTGCATAAATAATGGGTTTTGCACGGTTGAGCAGATACTCTACAATATGCTCATCTGCCAAAATAAACGCTCCAAAACTTCCGTATGC
>JALUWT010000016.1 GCA_027019325.1 Sulfurimonas sp. | reverse complement strand
GAAGTATGCTTGCGGTACCAGCGGTCACACGTTCGAATCGTGTCGGGCGCACCATACTTACAACATGAATCCCCCAAATAATGAGATGTTAATAACTTTTTAAAAACTTCAAGAATGTTTCTATATTTCAGTTGATGAACTAGCGGTCAGCTCTATTTGACTCGATTTTGACTCAAAAAATAATATTTCTCCTTATCGCTTAATTGGATAAAGCAGTCCCCTCCTAAGGGATAGCTCGAGGTTCAAATCCTCGTAGGGAGACCAACTTTTTAAGATAAGAATCGGTTCATTCGTGACTCATGAATTTAAGTGGAAGCCAAGAACAGATGAGTTAGGATACATATATGAAAAACGATACTGTTAGCGGTCACATGTTCGAATTATGTTGGGTACACCATCTTAAATTTATTATTGCAATTATATTAGTATCTCTCACCCTTAATGCAGATATGAGAGACTACAAAATTACTCCTGAGATTAAAATCGACAAAAATATTCATATAAAAATTTTGGATGCAAAGCAGTTGGATTTTGCTGATGTACATGAGCTCTCTGCTCTTGCCTATAGAAACCAAGAACTTTATGCTTTAAGTGACAAGGGAGTGCTGTACCTTTTTAACTGCATCATTAAAGATGATAAAATTCAAGGCATTACACTGCGTGAGCATTATATTTTAAGAAATAAAAAACTACAAGAATTTAAGAAAAAGAAGAGCGATTCAGAGGGGCTTGCTTTTTACAAAAAGGGCTTTTTAATTTCGTTTGAGCGAAAAAACAGAGTACTTCAGTGCTCACGCAAGGGTGTCAAAATTAAAAAAATGCCTCTCAACAACATTTTAAAAGATAATGAGAACTATCAAAGTCCAAATAAGGGCTTAGAAAGTGTTGCATACTCCAAGATATATGGACTTATAACAATTCCGGAATTGCCTTTAAAAAATAAAAATAGCAACTACCATAGACTCTATGGGGAGCATCAGGTTTGGAAATTTCAAGCTAAAGGGGCGGTGACAGATATAGAGTTTATTGATACTACCCATCTGCTTATACTCTTGCGTGAGTACAATTATTTTAACAATAGGCATATAACATCTTTAGTCGAAGTAAATTTAGAACAATGCAACACAGAGAGCGTCTGTCAGAACAGAGTGCTTGCAATACTTGACTCTGCTAGAGGCTGGCATATTGATAATTTTGAGGGAGTTACGAAAGTTGGTAAAAATAGATTTTTAATGGTAAGTGATGATAATGACTCGATATTTCAAAAAACACTTTTAGTGCTTTTTGAAATTAAGAGTTGATTTGGTCTTTGATGTTTTGTGCCAAAGTGCTGCACTTTTGAATTTGTTGTGATCTGGAGAGAGATTCATCTAAAAGAATATTAATAAATGCACTTCCGACAATAACACCATCAGCCCCTTTGACTTTAGCTTTTGCTGTTTTTTCATTGACACCAAAACCAACATAAACAGGCGTTTGTGTATATTTTTTTATATCGGCTAAAAAGGGCTGTAGGTCTTCTGCTGTTCCTGAACCGGTAATGCCTGTATACGCTACCATGTAAATGAATTTTTTTGCATCTTTGACAACCTCTGCGATTCTTGCTTCACTGTCTGTTGGTGCAACAAAAGAGATATTTGCCATTGCATTGTCATCAAAAAGTTTTTTATACGTAAGTGCCTCTTCATGGGGAGCATCAGGAATGATTAAACCATTTACTCCCAGCTCTCTTGCGTGAGGAATGAGTTTTTCCATGTTTTGCTGATAAAAGCTGTTGAAATATCCCATCCAGAGTGTGTCTACTTTGGGTGCTACCTCTTTGGAAATTTCAAGAAGGTCTTTAAATTTAAAACCGAGTTGAAGTGCTTTATGATTTGCATTTTCAATGGCAGGACCGTCTGCTACAGGATCTGAAAAGGGAACACCGAGTTCGAGTGTATCTACACCGTTTTGGCCAAGTGCAAGGGCTAAGTCTATAGTGAAATTTTTGTCAGGGTATCCAGAAGTTATATATGCTACTAAGTTTTTCAATTATTGTTCCAAGTCAGGTATTTTGAGTAGAGAGTATTTGATTTTGCTCAGTTCATTGTCCATTTTAAAATCATCTTGCCATGCTGCAAACATATCGCTGATATTTAAAAGCCAGTTGACGGTCTCTTCGCTCACAGGCGGCTTTTTTTTGCGCAGAGCTTCGAGTTCATCTTCAACAAAAGCGGCAAGTTTGTTCATCGGTATGATTTTGAGATAGGCTGAGGCTGATTTTATGTTGTGAAAGACACGAAAAAGTTCATTTATACTTCTTTCATACATGTTTGGTTTTGATAGATCTACTATCATAACCTCCATGCTCTCAACCATCATAGCGTAGTGATCAAGAAACTCATCTACAATTTCAAAATCAAAGTTAGCATCTAAATCACTTCTTATACCCATCAATACTCCATTTATTGTTCAAATTATAGCAATATTTCTATAATAACCGTGTTAAATATAGAAGAAAAATAGATATTGCAAAAATATTCAATATTCTAATATTGATAGTATTTAATCTGCAAGCCAGCAATTTGGATAAATTTCGCGTCCTTATAGAGTGTATTTATAGATCTATATCTAGTGTTTTATTCACTCCTTTTGTTTTATCATAAAATATATGAAGTAAATGATCAATTACTAAGTCAGTATCTACAATTTTATATGATTTTTTGAAAAAAGTGTGTTCCTTATATTGAGACTCTAAGATCTTCTTATCCTGATAAAAAGCTAATTCTAAAAAAGGTCTTAGGAGAATAAATTTTAAAAATGATGGTACAAAAGTTTTTATTAAATTAACATTTACAACCATTTGTACTTTTCCTTTATTTATGGGGACAAAGAATACAGAAATCTTAAATAAAAGTTTATTATTTTTTAAATACTCTATTGTTGTAAATCCTGGAAAACTGCATGAAGCGATATTTTCATCTATCCCGCTATCAAAAAGTTTATTTATAAGTCCATTTTGTTTGTTGTTTAGTTTATAATAAGTTTTAAATCCAGATTCATTACTTTCTTGAGTAACGCTCATGCTTTGTCCATTTTCATTTCGTAATAATCCCTTATGTATAAAAGGTGTATGTGTTGGATCTAAAAAATTTTCTATACTATGTATAAAGTCGGCTTTTAGATGCTTAAAACTTATAGTACTACTATAAGCCGCAGAAGATGCAAAATAGTTATTTAGTTTTTTATTCCCTTCAAGTCTTACCCATATAATACCATTTCTTTCTGCAGTAGATATAGTTTGTAATTTTATATTTTTATTACAATTTTTGCATCCGGGAATGTTTTTTAATTCTCCTATACTATTAAAGCTCCATCCATGATAATTACATCTAAGTTGATCACGAATAACTGAACCTTTAGATAAAGGTACATTTCTGTGAGGACATCTATCCTCAAAACATACTACTTTATTATCTATTCTTGCAAATACTAATTTAAATCCAAGTAGTGTTTTAGCCAATGGCTTACTCTTTAATTCTTTTGAATTAAATAATGGGAACCACTCTTTTTTTAATTTTTCTATATTCATAACTTTAACCTTTTTAAAAGTGGAGCATAAAAATAATTTGCAATTAAGCTCAATACTTTCCAAATTATTTTTTTTGAAAGAGATAGGTGCTTTACATTAACAAACATATACTCTAAATGTGCTTGTGCACCTCTCTTAGTTTTAAAATCAGGAGCACCAGAACTAAGATTTAATAAGTAGTTTTTTTGCATCGCGTATTCTATACCATAAGCAATCACTCTTCGATAAAGTGCCGCTTTGATATCATAGTTTGTATCATATCCAACAATAGGTGCTGTGATAACTCCTCCTTCTCCGACTAGCCCTATTACACCTACATACTTGTCTTCAACGCAATCGTAGAGGAGTCTTAAATGTATTAGTTTCTGTTTTTGTAGTTCTTTAAGATATAAAGCTTTAAAATGAATATTATGCTGTGAATACTTAATAAGGTATAACTGAGCATATATGTCTTCTGCTATTTCAAATAATTTAAAATTATTTATATCTAATTTTTTAAATATATATCTTTTACTATTCAAAAGCTTTTTATCTCGAAGATAGTTTTGATGGTTTTTACATATATCAATATTCCTAAATATATATTTGACGAGAAGTAAGAGCTATCCAACCACTATTTTGTAATTTCTCATATAATTTAGGATTTTGAACTTTATTAACCGAACGAAGTAACATAGTATGTTTAGGATAGTTTTTATATGCTATTTTTTCAAGTTCTAATATATCTATATCTTCAAATTTTTTATCAAAAAAATTAGTAGAA
>JALUWT010000015.1 GCA_027019325.1 Sulfurimonas sp. | reverse complement strand
GATTGACCCATGTTTGCGCTCTGTATGGTATCTCTGAGACTGGAAGTTCTCTTGCTCCAAGAGCTACTTCTGTGTAGTTGTTAAAATGGTAACGATCTACTTCTATATTTTTAAAATCATAATAAAGACGAATTTCTTGAAGTTGTTTATAGGTTTGTATCAGCGGTCTTCTATCCCATAAGCGAATATTTTTGATTGTGTTATGATTTTGTAAAATATCTTGGTAGCTTGCATTATTGTCTGCTGAAAAAGGTTTGACTTGAATTTTATCGAGTCCATAGGCTTTTGTGGTAAATTTTATATTATTCGCAATATAGGGCGTCTCTTTTTGTAATTCGGTTGGTTTGACAATGTATTGCTCAATCAAAGAGGGATATATCCAGACAAATCCAATGAGAACAAGAAGCCAAAGAATCAGTGTCCCAACAACAACTTGAATTTTTTTATAGAGTGGATAAAAAAACAGAAGAAGTGTAACAATAGCTGTCATGACGATGATAGTTTTGTAGGCAGGAATTTGTGCATAGACATCCATATAAGAAGCCCCATATGCAACACCATTGGAAGAGTAAAGGAGATTATAGAGCTCTATAATATAATAGGCACAGATACCAAGCGCAAAAAATGCACCTAAAAGTAAGAAATGCTTCTTTGCTTTTATTTCAATTTGAAATCTATTATTTTGGTAGTTCAAAATATTGTGCATATAATAGAAAAACCCAACGAAAAAAGTGGTCAAAACGAGCATTGTAAAATACCAGCTGAGCAGAATTTGATATACAGGCAGTGTAAAAAGGTAAAATCCTACATCTTTACCTAAAATAGGCTCCTGCAGATGAAAAGAAGTGGGATGCAGAAATTTTAAAAAATCAATCCAATATTCAGATGCGGAAGAACCCATAATTAGAGCAAAGAATATAACTACAGTGCCCCATAACCAAATGGAGAATTTTGTATGGTAGAAAAATGAAAGCTTCTGCCGTAAATCATTTTCCACAAAAGGAGTAGGACTTTGATTCTCTGCGTGCTTATAATACGCATAGTAAAGATTAAGCCCAGCGAACAAAATAAAAATAAAAAAGAACAAAACAAAAGAGGAAATCTGTGCCAAAATATTGGTATCAAAGACCGAACTGTATCCTAAGTTTTTAAACCATAGCCAGTCCCCGTAATATCCTGCAAACAGGCTAAATAGAGAAATAAACAGTATTAAGAAAGCAAATGCAATAACTCTATTTATATTTTTGTTCATAAGTTTCCAGCAATATAGTCCGCAACTTCTAAGAGTCGTTGAGAATATCCATATTCATTATCATACCATGCCATAACTTTTACCATTCTGTTCCCGACTACTGCAGTTGAGAGTCCATCGACAATGCAAGAGTGACGATTGTTGATAATGTCAGAAGAGACTATCTCTTCAGCGGTAAATTCTAAGATGCCTTGCAGTTCACTCTCTGAAGCTTTTTTAAATGTTGCATTGAGGGCTTCTTTTGTGACATCTTTGTTTAAGAGTGCCACAACTTCTGTAATAGCTCCATCAGGAACAGGTACACGCAGTGCCATAGCTTCCATCTTGCCCTCTAATGCGGGAATAACCTCTACAGTGGCAATAGCCGCACCTGTTGTTGTAGGAATGATATTTACAGCAGATGCACGACCGCGTCTACGTTTTTTTGCACGCTTGTCGACCGTAACTTGCGAAGAAGTGTAAGCGTGTGTTGTTGTAATCATCGCATTTTCTACACCATAGTTCTCTTCTAGCACTTTCATAACAGGAGCAAGTGAGTTAGTCGTACAAGAGGCATTTGAGATGATATGATGCTTAGTATTGTCATACTCTGCTTCATTCACACCCTTAACTATTGTGAGGTCGACATTTTTTCCCGGTGCAGAGATAATAACTTTTTTTGCACCTGCTGTGATATGTTGCTGTGCTAAAGAACCATCAGTAAAGCGCCCAGTACACTCTAAAACGATGTCGATGCCAAGCTCTTTCCAAGGGAGTTCAAGAGGATTGTGACTGCTCACAATTGTAATCTCATGCCCATCAACTATGAATTTGTTCTCCTGCGTTTGAATGTCAAAATTGGCTCTGCCATGTACTGAGTCATATTTTAAAAGATAAGCAGCATCTTCAACACTCGAAGTATTTGCCGCAACTATTTCACAATTTTCTGGCAGATTGTTAATGTAATGTCTTAGTACCTGATTTCCAATACGCCCAAGTCCATTTATAGCTATACGTTTTTTCATATTTTTTTCCTTGTAAAACAATATTTAACTCTTAAAAATTATACCTCCTATAAAGTAAATAGTATGTTACCTAGGTGACATTTATCTTATAAATCTATATACTTTACACAACGCTCTTTTAATTTTTCAAGATCTTTAACTATGATTGCTGCTCTTTTATCTAAAATGATACCCTCTCTTTTAAGTTCTTGTAGGTCTCGTGTTACTATAGAACGTACGCTTCCTATCATCTCTGAAAGTGTCTCATGAGAGAGCTTTTTTGTTATTTTTGAAGATCTATTTTCTTCTTCTTTGATGGCATGTTTGAGTAGAAGATTTGCAAGGCGTGTTTTTGTATCGTAAAAGACAAGTGAGCGAGAGAACTCTTCCATCTCTCGAAATTTTTTGGCAAGACATTGTAAAAGATTTGTATTGAGTTGTGGATATGTCTCAATCCATGAGCGAATATAGTGTGCTTCAATTTGTAAAAGCATGCAGGTGTCAAGTGCTGTGTAGTCCATCAAATTTTCTTTTTTATCAATGACAGGTACGATGTCAAACACTTCATACTCACTGAGTAAAAAAGGTGTAATACTTCTTGCATTTTCTGGATTGAAGTATGATGTTTTTACATTTCCTTCTATAATTACATAAAAGTATTTGAGTGTCTCTTCACTGTCAATAGTGGCTGATTTTTGTAAGCTTTTTTGTTGAAAATGGGGTGCTGCCATCTCAAAAAAAGCATCATCCATCTCCGAAAAGAAAAATGCTTTTTTTAAGTTACGGATGGTCTCTTCATCTTTTGTCTTATGCATCTTTTATCAGCCTTTTTGTTTTTTTAGAGCTACTATTTATTATATCTAAGGCATTTGAAATTTATTCTTTAAAATCTCTTTTCCCATCTCAACACCCGGCTGATTGTAGGTATTTACTTCAAGTATGATACCGCACAAAGATGTTAAAAGTTCATAATATAAGATGAGTCTGCCGACATTTTTTTCATTTAAAGAGTCAAATGTGATTTTATCGACATTTATTCCTACATGTGACAAACTCTCTTTAGTCGCTTCACATTCACCATCTATGAGTTCATTAAAACTAAAGCCATTTATGTAGTCTGTTTTTTCTAAAAATTTTAGCGTTATATTTGGAACTTTTATCTCTTTTTCAAACTTTTCTACTTTGATAAAAGTGACCGTTTTATCTCTTGGCCCTTGCATAATGAGCTGTAAAAATGAGTGCTGATCAACTGAGCCTATATGCCCTATGGGAGTAAGCCCCGTATGGTTGCCATAAGTATCTATTTTGCCAAGCGATTCTGCCCAGAGCTGCACATACCATTTTGTAAAATCTTCCAAACAGTTTGCATAAGAAAATATTACATTTATAGGTGCCTCTTTTCTATATTTTGTAAGGAGTGCCGCTTTTTTAAGCAGATGGTTCTCTTTGCCGTGAAAAAAGTTCTCTACCATTTGAGTGGCTCCCTCTAAAATACTCTTTGTATCATATCCGGCTATGGTTAAAGGCACAATGCCAACAGCACTGAGCACTGAAAATCTACCACCAACATTTGCAGGAATATTATAAGTTTTTATACCATACTGATGTGCAAATTTATGCAGTGCAGAATCCTCATCGGTAATGGCGATTATCTGCTCTTTTTGTGGACTTTTATAGTCAAGTTTAAAACGCTCTATTACCTCTTTAAATATAGAGATGGTCTCTATAGTAAGCCCAGATTTTGAGACAACACAAAAGAGTGTTTTTACTTTCTCAATACAAGCAAGTTTATGCGAAAGATCGATTTCATCAGGGTTTTCCAAAAAGAGCATTCTCTTTACGCCTGCAGTTTTATACTTAAAAATGGACTCTATAGCTTTTGTTCCAAGTGAAGAACCGCCTATGCCGATGACGACAACCGTATCACACTGTTTGACAAAGTTATTTGTCTGTGCAAGCTGCTTTGCATCTTCCATAATTTCCAAAGAATCGCTACCCAAAGTAAAATATCCCGAAGTGCCGTTTTCCTTCTCTTGTAAGATTTTTTCATAAGCATTTATCATAACGCCCTCTAAACTTTTATCAAGTTCCCAAAGGTATTCATCTTCAAACTCTATCATCACACACTCCTCTATTTTATTTTTTTAAGATAACTGACACTCAGTGGCGCTAATGTAATATTTAGGCTGTTTTTTCTTCCCTGTGCCTCTTTTGCAAGAGATGTAAAACTTCTTAACTCCTGCGTTTGCCCTCCAAACTCTGTTAAGTCAGAATTAAATATCTCTTCATACAGGCCTTTTGATGGCAGACCAAGTGGATAGCCAGCATGCTCTTTATCGGCAAAATTACAGACGATGATTATTGGTTTTTGATTTCTAGCACCTTTGCGTATAAAAGCGATGACATTTGCATTATAGTCATTCTCTTCTATCCATGAAAAGCCTTCTGGCTCTACATCATTTCTATGCAGAGAGGGCTCTGTTTTGTAGAGTAGGTTCAGTTCTTTAACACATGCCGACATCCGGTGATGCAGTTTGTACTCTAAAAGATTCCAATCAAGACTCTGCTCATAGTGCCACTCGTTAAACTGCGCGAACTCTCCCCCCATAAAGAGGAGTTTTTTTCCAGGATGTGCCATCATAAGCGCATATAAAGCACGCAAATTGGCAAATTTTTTCTCATATTCGCCCGGCATTTTGTTGATAAGAGAGCCTTTCATATGCACCACTTCATCATGACTCAGCGGTAGCATATAGTTTTCAAAAAACATATAAACAAAACTAAAGGTTAAATCTGTGTGATGGTCTTTACGAAAGAGTGGATCTACTTTCATATATTTTAAAATATCATGCATCCAGCCCATATTCCATTTGTATCCAAAACCAAGTCCGTTTTTATCGACAGGGCCTGTTACCTGTGAGTAGTTTGTGGACTCTTCCGCTGCCATTATAATGTCAGGAAATTGTGCATAAACAGTGGTGTTGAGCTGCTGTAAAAATTGTACGGCGCCACGATTAATGTTACTGCCGTCTTCATTTGGTATCCACTCTCCCTCTTCTCGTGCGTAATCAAGGTAGAGCATGGAAGCCACTCCATCAACACGAATACCATCAACATGGTACATATCAAGCCAGTACATTGCAGAACTTACTAAAAAGGCGCGTACCTCATTTCTGTCATAGTTAAAGATGGCACTCTGCCACTCAGGATGGTAGCCCTTGCGCGGGTCTTTATGCTCATAGAGACATGAACCATCAAAGGTACTCAGACCATGTCCGTCCGTTACAAAGTGAGAAGGCACCCAGTCTAAAATTACACCAATGTCATGCGCATGCATCACATCCACAAACTCCATAAACTCTTTGGGAGAGCCATAACGCGAAGTCGGTGCAAAGTATCCTGTGGTTTGGTAACCCCAAGAGCCATCAAATGGGTGTTCCATGACAGGTAGCAATTCAATATGTGTAAAGTGCATCTCCTTTACATATTCTGCCAGTTCTTGTACTGATTCACTGTAGCTTAAGTAACGGTTATCTTCCCCTACTTTTCGCTTCCAAGAGCCAAGATGTACTTCATAGATGGAAAGTGCCTCTTTATGCGAGTTGTTCTTTTTGCGCTTCTTCATCCATTTTACATCACGCCATTTGTAACCATCAAGCGTGTAAATCTTTGAAGCAGATTTCGGTTTTACCTCTGCATAAAAAGCAAAAGGGTCCGCTTTGTAAGGGTCTGCGTGAGGATTGTCGGAGTGAATGAAGTATTTGTAGGTGGACTCTTCTGCTATGTTTGTGATAAATCCCTCCCAAATACCTGAGCCATCCTCTCTTTTTTGCAGATAATGGGCATTTTCATCATAGCCATTAAAGTCACCTATGGCAGAGACAGCTTGTGCATTGGGTGCCCAGACTGCAAAATAGACACCATTTTCTTCCTCTCTTTGCATCGTATGCGTACCAAGATGTTCATAAAGCTTTGCATGTGTTCCCTCTTTAAAGAGGTAAATGTCTAGCTCACTAAAACGTGTTACATCATAAAAAATTTCACTTTGCATCATATTCTCCTTTTTTGCTCAAGGGCAAATCTATAAACTTTTTCATACTCTTTTGCTGCATCTTCCCAGCTAAAATGCTCATGCATCGCCTTTTGCTGCATCCTCTCAAACGCAGCCTTGTCTCTGTAGTAAATATCTACTGCCCATAAAACCGTGTAGTAGAGCGCTTCGGATGTAGCATCATAAAATTTAAAACCGTTTCCGTGTTCATGTTGGGTGTCAAAATTGACTATGGTGTCATCCAAACCACCTGCCGCGCGCACTATTGGCAGTGTGCCATAGCGCAGGCTGTAAATTTGGTTGAGTCCGCAAGGCTCAAAAAGAGAAGGCATCAAAAACATATCGCAGCCCGCTTCTATTTTGTGTGCAAGCTCATTTGAGTAGCCTATGTGCAGGGAAAAATTCTCTCTGTAGTAGGCGACTTCACGGAAAAAATCTTCTGCCCACTTCTCTCCTGTTCCAAGCATTACTACTTGAATGTCCTGATCGAGTAGTCCATTAATAACGCTTGCTATAAGCCCTATGCCTTTTTGTTCCACCAATCGTCCTACAAAGCCTATAAGTGCCACATCTTCTCTTTGAGGCAGAGCAAAATGGCGTTGCAGATCTTTTTTACATGCCTTTTTACCATCCATTGCATCAAAGTCATAATTTTTGATGAGGTATCTGTCTAAAGAGGGGTTCCACTCTTTGTAATCTACCCCATTTAAGATGCCAAAGAGCTTGTGCGCATGTTCTTTTATATGCTCTTGCAAACCAAAACCAAACTCCTGCGTTTGAATCTCCTGTGCATATTTTTTTGAAACTGTTGTCACTGCATCTGCTGTTACAATACCACCTTTGAGTAGATTTACACTGTCAAAACTCTCAAACTCATGTGGATTGAAATGCTCCCAGCCTATCTCCATCACATCTATCAAACCTTTGTAAAAACTTCCCTGATGTTGGAGGTTGTGAATAGTTAAGACCGATGCAGTGTAGGCAAAATCATGAACAAAACGCGTTTTACTCAAAATTGGCATCGCTGCTGTATGCCAATCATTTGCATGAATGATGTCTGGTGTAAAGTGGAGCATCTTACAAAGCTGTAGTGCTGCTTTTGAGAAAAAAATAAAACGGTTATCGTTGTCATGGTAGCCGCCATTTTCATTTTCATACAGACCACTACGACCAAAATAGTGTTCATAATCAATAAAGTAGATTTTCACATCACTCTGCGGCAAGGTTGTTGTATATACGCCTGCCCAAAACTCTCCCATCACACCCATAGGCACGCCCAAAGGTGCAGGCAACTTCTCTAAATGCTGCAGCTCTATGGTGTAGTAGCGCGGCATTACGACAATGACTTCGTGACCTAGCTCTTTAAGTGCTTTTGGAAGTGCACCGGAAACATCTGCCAAACCGCCTGTTTTGGCAAAAGGAACGACCTCTGCCGCTGCAAATAAAATATTTAATTTCTCTTTAGACATAGTTATCCTTTAGTAAAAATGCACCTTGCAGTGGAGCATCTTTGAGTTGTGTTTTTTTAATTTGTAAATTTTTTGTAGCAAGGGGCAGTGCATACTCCTCTATTTTTTCTTGTACCTGCGCGAGAATTGCTTTTTCATTAAAGGTGATTCCACCACCAAAGACCAAAACTTTTGGGTTAAAGAGCGTCACTACCGTTCCTGCAGCGTGCAAGAGTGCTTCAAAAAAAGTATTGTAAATTTTCTGTGCTGCTGCATTTGGACTCTGTTTTAACCCTGAGAGTGAGAGCTGTACATCAAGATTTTCTTTTTCTTTCCAGCGTAAAAGTCCGCTTCCCGAACAAAAAAGCTCTACGCAGTTGTTCTTGCCGCAGGAGCAGATAAAAGGGGAACGTTTAAAAGGGATATGCCCAAGTTCTGCGGCAATATTATCAGCACCATGTAACAGATTAGAGTCGCAGATAACGCCAAGTCCCAACCCTGTACCGACATACATTGCACAAATATCTTTGCTCTTAAAAATTGCAGCTTCTGCTAAAACTGCACAATTCACATCATTTTCTAAAAAGAGTTCGACATCATATTTTGACTCTATGTACTCCTGCAAATCATATCTGTCAATTTTTATATTTGGCGCAGAGAGGATTTTTCCCTTTGCAACCTGTCCTGCATAAGAGATAAAAACTGTAGTAATGTTGCTATGTCGTGTTAAAAAATTCTCCAAAAATGCACAAAGCCCAAGCGAAGAACTCTCTAAAGACTCTTTTTCAACTATGACATTTTCCTCACGCAACTCATAACGCAGATAGGTACCGCCAATGTCAATGCCGAGTTTCATAGCAGCTCTTTGTAAAGCTTTATGTACTGCAAAGCACTCTTGTCAAAAGAGAAGTCACACTGCATATTAAACTGTTGAAGTTTTCGGAGTCTATTTTTGTTTCTGTGGCACTTGAGCGCTCTTTGTATGGCTGCCAGAAATGCTACAGTTTTTTGCTCTTCATAAATAAAGCCTCGACCGCATGAAGCCGCTGTTTCATGAACGCTGTCTTTGAGTCCACCGACTGCGTGAACAAGTGGCAGCGCTGCATAACGCATAGCAATAAACTGATTTAAGCCACAAGGTTCAAAGCGTGAGGGCATCAGTAAAAAATCTGCACCTGCATAACTTTTGTGGGAGAGGACTTCATCATAGCCTGCTATAAAGTAAAAATTATCATATTTTAGAGCCAAATTTTCAAAAGTTTTACAAATACTGGAGTCTCCATCGCCAAGTAGAAAAATATTAATTTTTTGCTTTTGCAACAATGGCAGCGATTTGATAAGCAGAGCCACTCCCTTTTGCTCGACCAAACGGCTTATCATCACAAAAAGCGGTAGTTTTGCATTTTTGATTTGAAGTTTTTGTGTGAGGAAGTCTTTATTTTTTGCTTTTAATTCCAAAGAGTCTGCATCATATTTAGCAACTATTTTTGCATCACTCTTTGGATTGAAGAAATCTTCATCAATGCCGTTTAATATACCAAAAAGCTTCTCTTTATGCAGACGCAAAAAGCCATCCAAACCACAGCCAAATTCAGGTGTCAGTATCTCTTTTGCATAGGATGGGCTTACTGTTGTGATGGCATCGGCGTAAGCAATACCTGCTTTTAAAAAGTTCACTTGATTATAAAACTCTACGCCCTCCATCGTAAAACAGTGTGCATCGATGCCTAAGAGTTGCAGCGTACTTTTCTCAAAAATTCCCTGATAGGCAAGGTTGTGAATGGTAAAGAGTGTCTTGATTTTAAGAGAGAGCTCTTTAACAAAGAGTGCTACAAGTGCGCTGTGCCAGTCATTAAGATGAAGATGTGTGATGTTTAAACGCAGCCCAAGCATTACTACCGCTTTACAAAAAAGCCCAAAACGCAGCGCATTGTTTTTATAATCTCCATCTGCATCACCGTAAAGACTTTGTGTATCACTCAAATAGGGAGCTTTAATAAAATAG
>JALUWT010000014.1 GCA_027019325.1 Sulfurimonas sp. | reverse complement strand
AAGAGGTTTTTATTTGGTAGTGCAGTCAGAGAGTCATGATGTGCAAGATATTTCATTCTTTTACTCTGCTTTTGCAGCGCTTCTGTCTTCTCTTCGACTGTATCTTCGAGTATCTCATTTTGTTTTTGGATAAATCTTTTGTAATTGACACTATACATAATATACAAAAGTACAAGTAAAAAGATAGAGACTAAAACTAAAGTTGTAATAATATTCTCTTTTGTCTGTTCAATATCACTCATATCAATCTCACGCAGCGGTTTGGCAAGAATAAAGTAAGCCATCGGACGATTATCAATGCCATCTACTTTTAAAACAGTAAAGAGATAAGCATTCTTTTTATCTACCTGATAAGATTGAATGTTTAAAAAATACTCCACTGAATGTTCTTTGAGAATATTTAAGAGTATTCCATTGTTTGCAGGATTCACTACATAGTAATCATCTACAAAAATGTTTGACAAGGAGTTTTTCAGTTGGGCTTTATAGTGTCTGTCAACCATTATAAGTGTTTGATAGCCTTTAGCCTCAAGTTTTGAGACAAGTGAATTAAATTTAGCAAGTGTCTCTATCATCCCGATAAATCTTCCATATCTGTCAAAAATAGGAACCATAGATTTAAAAGACAAATCAAACTTGCCGACACTTACAGTTGACATCACTTTTGGAAGACGTAGCATCTTGGCAACATCGAGTCTGACTTTTGCAAGATTATCACCATGTTTTGAACTCCAGCTTCTGTAAACACTCACACCATTTGCATCAATTACCTGAAACCAAACATTTTTTAAAGAGGAGTATTTTTGCAAAAGCAGGGAAAGATCATTTAAATGCAGTTTATTATATTTTTTTGTTCGTAGTATTGTATTGACTGTATTATCTTGAGAGAGCGTTAAACCGACAAGTAAAACAGCTTCAGACTTTTCACGAATGAGCAATTCCAAGTCATTGTGCATCTCTTTTGAAATGTCCAAATATTTCTCTGTTGTTAAGCTATCTACCCGCTGCATTGTATAAACATACGAAAAACTTACAATAATTGAAATTAAAAGAAAGCCTACAAAAAAGACTTTAAATCCTCTACTCATCTAATACCCACACTTTAAATTTTATTTATTTACTAAGACCAAGCTCTGCAAATAGTATTTCAAAATATTCACTAATCTCTAAAAGTTCTTCTTTTAAAAGACCAAATGATTTATCTTCTTCATACCACTCTTCTATTCTCTTCACACTGTCACTCTTTTGTGACTCATTCAAATCTTTTGCCTTTGTAACAGCATCTTTTATCTTTGCTAAATGTTCTTTATGTTTATGTGCACTCATTTTCTTTCCTTTAATAGTTCTCATATTTTCCGGCTTTTACATCAGCACGGAGCTCTTGAATCTTTTTATCCATAATTTTTAAAATTATATCAGCTGCCTCTGTATCATCACCTTCTGGAACATCCCAGTCAGTTATTTTCATATTTGCTTTAAAAAGCAGTTCTAACTCTTTTTCTATTTCAACTTTTCTAACAGCTAACTCTTTTGTAACAGCATTAGTCATAATTTTTTCCTTACTTTTTATTTTCTGTTTGACAGCGAAGTGTCTCTATATTTTTAATTTTTTCTAATCTTACAGCTACATTTTCAAGCTCTTTCATCGCCTCATCATACTCTTTTTGAATCTTCTCTTTTTGTGATGCGACTTTAGCTATCTGATACTCAATTTCCTGCATTGGAATAGCGCAGGATTTTGCCATATCTTCTTCTTTTTCAAGTAGCCATTCAGTTATTTTATGTACTAAACCCATCTAAATGTCCTTTAAAATATCATATTTTTTACTAAAGAACAATTGTACTACTTTATTATAAAAACACTCTTTAATTCTAAGATTTTTTTGCATAATCTAATAAAGGACCTAAAGCTTTTTAACGCATTTTTACAAAAGATTGCCAAGCACTAAAAAAGAGCAAAAGAGCTACAGCAACAGTTCCACTCAAAGAGAATAGCAGTACTTCATGAAAACTGTATATGTGCCATATTTCCCCGACTACTAAAGCGCCGAGCGCACTAAAAATAGCTACACCACCATACAAGATGCCATACACAAAAGCCTTTGAGATTGCGTTTTTTGAGATATAAACCCGTAAAGCATTTAAAGAGACAACTGTAAAAACACCTAAAAATACAAATGCCAGCCAAAGCAGGTCAGCTCCAAGTGCCAAGATAGAGGCAATTCCAAAAGCATACGCGATGCAGAGCATAAATTTTGAGCCGATTTTATCTATTAACGTACCACTGTAGTAACTCAGCAATGTCTGTGTGAGCGTAGAAGCAATAACAAGCAGAGGAATCTCATAGAGTGTCATACCAAGATTTTTTGCACGTAAAATAAAATACTGATCACTCATGAAGAAAAACAGAAAGAAAAAGTAACTCCCTAAAATCCAAAAAAGTTTATAATCTGCTTTATTGACTACAACAGCACTGCTCTTCTCTTTTTTAGGTGCATCTTTTACAAAAAACATAACTATAAAAACACCCAGCAAACCAGGCAGAAGTGTCCAGGCAAATATACCCCGAATGAGCGTCTCACTCTGCATAGCACTAAAGAAAAACACAATGACAATGATGAGAGAACCCATCATCTCTCCTGAAACATCCATCATCTTGTGAAAACCAAAACTCTTGCCCTCTTGCGTTTTGTGGCTGTAGGCACTAATGAGAGCATCTTTAGAAGCAGCACGTACCGCTTTTCCCATCCGCTCTACCGAACGAAGCAAAGCGACCGAGCCATAAGAGTGAGAGTATGCAAGTAGGGGTTTGGTCACGGCTGAAATCAGGTAACCACCTACAACGAACGGTTTTACAACATCATACCTGTCACTCAAGTAACCAAATACAATACGCAGTGCATACGAAACAAATGTAGCTATGGCAATAATATACCCCAGTTTTTCTACACTCTCATCCAAGACATAAACCACAAAAATAGGAAGCAGTGTCGTTACCATTGCCGAGGCCATATCCGTAAAAAAACTCACCCAGCCTATTGCAATAATATTTGTATCTATATTTTTCACAAATACACCCTTATAAAATGTGCGTATCCTTCGGCGCTACGCTAGAGACCACTTTTTTATCTTCTATTTTCAGTATTCTATCACAAAGTGGCAGCATCGCTTCATCATGCGTGACCATAATGACAGCTACATCTTGATCTGTTGCTATTTTTTTCAGCATCTTTACAACATCTACAGAACGTTTTATATCCAATGCGGCGGTTGGCTCATCTGCCAAAATAATTTCTGGTTTATTGGCTAAGGCTCTTGCAATAGCAGCGCGCTGATTTTGCCCGCCTGAGAGTGATGAGGGCATTGCAGTGGCTTTATCTTCTATCTCAAAATACTCCAACAGCTCTATCGCTATTTTTTCGCTCTCCTCTTTTGAGAGTCCGTTTGTCTGCGGTACAAGCGTTACATTTTCTATGATATTTAAAAAAGGAATGAGATAGTGTGCCTGAAAAATAAAACCGATTTTTTCACGTCTTATTTTTCGTGTCTCTTTTGTCAGCCATTTGTTCTCATAAACTTTTTCATCACCAAGCCAAACACTCCCGCTTGTCGGCTCCTCTACGCAGCCTATCATCATAAGAAGTGTTGTTTTTCCTGCTCCACTTGGAGCGACTAAGGCCACAAGTTCGCCTTTGTTGACTTCAAAAGAGGCTCCATTTATGACTTCTACAAGGCTTTCACCCTTACCAAAGTTTTTTACAAGATTCTCTACTTTGATTGCTTGTTTGCTCATACTCATCCTCCTATTGCCTCTGCAGGATCGGCTGCTATTACTTTTCTCACACCTACAAAAGAAGCTAGCACAGATGCTATGATGATGACTATAAAAAGTCCAAGGGCATCGGGCGTCTCAAGTACAACTCTTTTTGGAAACTTTGAGTAAATCAGATGCGCAAAGATATTTCCTGCAATAAATGCAAGAACACCCATAAGTACCGTCTCCTGCACTATCATTTTAATAATCAACGAGTTTGGAATTCCTATGAGCTTCATAATGGCTATCTCTTTCATCTTCTCTAGCGTCATCGTGTAGATGATAAGGGCAATGATAATTGTCGAGACAATGACAAGTATGACGGTAAACATTCCTATCTGTTTTGATGCCATTTTTATTAAGTTTTTGGTAAGAATTGTCTTCTCTTGTTCTGCGGTATAAACAGACTTATGTTTCCATCGCCTAATATCTTGTGCGACTTTGTTTACATCATAACCATTTTGCACACGAGCAACAACTGCATTTACCATATGTGAATTTACGCTGTTGATGCCTCTTGCTCTGTCATTTCTTATGCGAGCATTAGAGTAAAGAAATTGCAACTCTTGAGCATCTTTAAGAGAAATGTAAACTAAAGGGTCACCACCAGAGGAGACTGTACCATGCGTTACACCCACAACAGTGTAAATATCTCTTCCTAAGTTTATTTTATCATTAAGTTTAAAGCCTGCTTTGTCTGTGACCACCATTTCATAATGGCTGCGTCCCAGTCCTCGTCCGGCTATGAGTTTGTTTGGATTTATAGGGTCAATATCGCCAAAAGGGTCAAAACCAACCGCAAAAACACGTACCATCTCGTTTTTTAAAGGGAGTTGGAGATTTTGAAAGGTGATACCCTCTGCACTTTTTACCCCTTGTATGACATGAATGGTGTCTTTTAAATCTTCATGCACACGTGATGCCTCGGCAAAGGGTCCAAGTGTATTTTCCTGAACAACCCACAGATCCACATCCAAGTCATTCAACAGCACCTGAGCATCTATTATCATTCCACGATAGACACCCATCATAATCATAACAATGCCAAGCAGCATTCCAACACCTACTGCAGTGACAATGAACTTACCAAAAGTATGGGCAATCTCTTTTTGTGCTAAATTTATCATTAGTGTACTCTTGCACCCTCAGACAAAGGCTTTTTATTTGCTGCTGGCAGAATGATTACTGTATTCAGTGAAAGATTTTTAACGGCTGCCACATCTTTATCTATTCCTGCAATCTGAAGTGCAGTGAAATGTGCTCGACCATCTTTAAGTAGCCAAACACCACTAAGTGCATCTTTGTGTACTATAACACTTGTGGGTATCTTTAAGACATTTTTTAAAGTTTTTGTAGCTATGAGAACCGCAGCCTGTTCATTCATATAAAATGGAATCGGTAAATGCTCAAATGCAACATCAACTTCTCTCTCTTGTGTTACAGCATCACTCTGTGCCACTATACGCTTGACAACACCTGCAAACTTTTTATCTGCCTGAGAACGCAGTGTGATTTCTGCTTTTTGTCCTACTTTAATATTTCCGCTTATTCGCTCATCTATATAGGCTTGAATCCAGACATCTTTTGCAGCAACAATTTTGAGAATTGGCTGAGTCGGAATAACACTTTGGTCTACTTCTGCCTCTTTAACGATGACATACCCGTCAACCGGTGCGTAGATTTTGTAGCGTGAGAGTTTTACCTCTAAGGCCTTGACACTCTCCTGCGCTCGAATCACTTCATGTTTTGCAGAGTCTATATGTGCTTTTGTCGCTGCTATTTGTGCATTTATGGCATCTAGGTCCGCCTTTGCTTTGTCATATTCGGATTGAGAAGCAAATGCTTGTGCTTTGAGTTTTTCATACCGTTTATAGGTTACTAAGTTTAAGCTCTTTTGCGCATACAATGCATCTAGATCTTTCAGTGATGCCGTTACTTCCATTCTTGCTTTTTGTACAGTAACTTTTGCCTCTGCTACAAGCTGTGGCAGATCAACAGCATCCATAACAACAAGCAGTTCCCCTTTTTTCACCCATTTGCCTTCATCTGTTCTTATAGCTTTGATTTTTGAAGCATTCTGCGCATTGACAGAGTAAATCTCTTTAGCTCCAACATTACCTATACCAAAGACCTTAACATCCAAATCACCTCTAGAAGGCGTGACCTTTTCATAAGTACTTTTTGGAATATATACTTTCGTATAAAAAAGAGCCGCGGCTATTACAACGACAGCGGCAATGATGCCATATTTCAAACTTTTATTCATTATATTTTTCCTTTGAGGTATGTGATTCTATCAATGCTGAGCGCTCGTGAATAGTAAGCTTCTAAAAGTCCCAGTTTTGCGTTTAAGACCAAAGTCGTGGCATCTAAAACTTCTATGTAGGTTGCCAGTCCCTCTTTATATCTGCCGTCAAGCACATTTTTTGTATCTTGTGCAGATTGCAACTGTGCTTTTTTAGCTGCTATGGTTTTGTTGTATCTCTGTATATCGAGAAGTAGATTACTCAGTTCCTCTTTTACAGCAAGTTCACGTGAGCGTTTTTCTTCTTTTGATATTTGTGAAGATATCTCTACTTTTTGTGCTTCTGCAGAGACTCTTCCACCACTGTAAAGGGGAATGTTCAGCACAACACCTGCAAGCTTTGAGTCATAAATATTTAGAGTATCAGAATGTGTATAAGAAGCCAAAATATCAATAGAGCCAAAATGCTCAGCCTTTGCCGATTTATGAAGCAAGATGTTTTTCTCAATACTTTTACTGTCTATCTGCAAGGTATAGTTTGAGGCAAGCACCTCTTTTTCTACATCTTGTGATTCTGCTAAATTTTCTTCAAGCAGCTGTGATTCGAGTGTCACATTGTCATCTATTTTTCTGTTCATATATAGAGATAAAGAGTTTCTTGCTTTTTCATAGCTTGAGTGTGCAATAGCAAGGTTGTCTTCAGCACTATAAACAGAAGACAAAAAACGACTTGCATCCGCTGTCGTTTTTAAGCCCTGCTTGACCAGAGCCTCTGCTTGAGCATAGTAGGCTTTTTTAGACTCCAAATCTTTCTCTCTTACCGCTACGGCTTCACTCTGAACTACCATAAGTTTATAGAGTGATTTTACCTTATATGACAAGAGTGCTTTTAAATCTAACAAAGAGAGTTTAGAGATCTCTTCATCTACCTTCGCAGCATCTATCTTTGATGAAGTTTTTTGAAAATCCCACACTTTTTGTTTAAGATTCACTCCTGCATTCCAGCCGCTGCCATCCTGGGTATGGAAAGTACCATTGGCAGGAAAAACATATGTCTGTGTCGCATTGTACTGCGCATTAAGATTTACCTGCGGAAGGTAATCAGCAACAGCAGATCTATGTGAAAGAGAGGATTGTTTAATTTTAAGACTCAGTGATTGGACATCAGGATAGTTCTTAAGCGTTGTATCTATGCTCTCCTGCAGAGTCAACAGCTCTGCATGTAGCATAGAAAAAAGTAACAAAGAGGAGAAAAATATTTTTTTCATTATAAACCTTAATTAAAATAACTTTTGAGTATGTATTATCGCATAAGCGTATTAAGGCATCGTTAAAGCATAGTTTTTAGCAAAAACTTTTCCTATCATAATGCTCCAATTTCAATGTAAGATAACTCTTTTAATCCTCTTCACCAAAAGTATTGACAAGCCCTTGAACAAGCTCTTTTTTCTCTGTTGCACTTAATCTTGCTTCTGGATGTGCAGGCAGATAAACGAGTGGAGGCATCTCTCCCTCACGCAACTCCTGAGCGGATTCATCACCTTTGTTCTTCTTTTGATGAAGCCAATTTGAGATATTAAAATGTTCTCTTCCTTCATCAACATCATGCTGTACTAGCCAAGAGACAGGAGCTACATTACTATACCATGGCCATTTCGTTTCATTAGAGTGACAATCAGCACATGCACGCATAAAAAGTGTGCGTGTCTTTGGAGTGTCCCATTTTGGTTCCTGCACTACCTGTGGGTTTGTATGGTCTCTGCCATAAGGTATAAACTCAATAGCAACACCTAGCAATACTACAGATATTGTAATTGTTTTAATTTTTGACATCTTTCATCCCCCTTTTTATGATTCAATTATATAGTTTGTCTGTTAGCTAAATGTTAAGGTGAAAGTATTACTCTCATCATCTGCTTTGACTTGAATTTCAATATTCATCGCTCTTGCTAGACGGTTTACAATATCCAGGCCAATTCCGCTACTTCTTTCATCACTACTGTATGCACGATCAAAAATTTTCTCTGGATTGTCTATCTTAGGCCCACTGTTTTGAATGTAGAGTGCCTTGTCATCGTTGTATATTTTTACATATCCACCTGTAACATTATATTTGCAAGCATTGGAAATAATGTTTTGAAGTATCTGTTTTATGGCGTGAGCATTGAGTTTTACTGTAAGATTTGAGCACTCTTGAACAAAGCGAATATTTGGGTATATCTGCTGCTGTGTTTGAACTATCTCTTGCGTGATTTTACAAAGGTTCAGCTGCTGAAGTTGAAAAGTCTCCTCTTGCAACAAAATTGTGAGATTTTCATGCAGCTCTGAGATAGTGTCGACACTTTTTTTAATCCGCTCCAAGGCAGGGTTGTCTGCACAGTTAGGATTTTTTGCAAGCAGTTTCATATTAAGCCCGATGGAAGTTACCGGTGTATTGAGGTCATGAATGAGATCTTTTGCAAATTTATCAAGAGTAGAAATGCTCTCTTGCAGAGGTTTTAAAGCATTTTTTGCAAGTTTGTAACTTATGTAAGCAAAGAGTAAAAGTAAAAAAATCTGAATAAAAATGATTTTTATTTTTAGATTCCAAAGTCCCGTATCAAAATCTTTTTTCTTTTTAAATATCTGCAGATAGTAGCCAGGATGTTTTGTGGGAATATACTTTATAAAAGCATCATTTAATACAGTAAAATTCCGAATATCTATGTGTTTATTCGGTTTTTTCACAAACTTATGATGAAATATTCCTTTGTGGTATTCGTCCATACTTTCATGCATTTTTATATGTCTTGCATACTCGATGATTGAGAACTCTTCAGCCTTTAATAGATGGTTTTGAATCTGAAGATAGTAAAAGAACCCTGCTGCGAGTATAAGCACTGCCACACTAACAAAGTAGGTGATAAAAAACTTTAAAAATGCTGTTTTTTCATGATGATGCAAGACGGTATCCTATCCCTTTTACGGTTGTGATTGGCAGTCCGATTTTACGAAGTTTGTTGATGTGAACACGCAGTGAGCCTTCACTCATCTCTCTACCCTCACCCAAACACTCCAAAATCAGCTCTTTTTGCAGAGTTTTATCGAGATTTTGAAAAAGAAGTTTTGTTATTTTTAGCTCAAACGGAGAGAGGGCAATAAACTCCGCATCTTTGTAGAGTTCATCTTTTTCTATCACAAAGCGGAATGCTCCGACTTGAAGTTCATCTACATAGGTATGGTATGATTTTTTCAAAAGTGCATGAATACGCACTAAAAGCTCATCAAAATCAAAAGGTTTTTTGATGTAGTCATCAGCACCTACTTCAAATCCATGAGAGAGCGAAGCAATGTCAGTCAGCGCTGTAATAAAAATTGCCGGCGTCATATCTCCACCCTCACGCAGGCTTTTTAAGAGTTCAAAACCATTTAAGTAAGCAACATTAACATCGAGTAAAAAAAGATCAAATTGCTGTGTGAACGTAGCATCAAGCGCTTTTTCTCCATCGTCTACATGCGTGACATCAAACTCCTCACTTTTAAGCAGTTCAATTAAAGTCTCCGATAAAATTGCATCATCTTCTAAGAGTAGTATTTTTAACATAGGAAGATTGTACTCTAAAGAGCGTTAGCGCAATGTTAAGGACTCTTTTTTTTCTTTATGTTTTTATATTTTCTGTTAAAAAGTTGACCACGTACATATCTTCCATAAATCAGTTCAAACAGTACAGAGATGATAATAAAGGACATAAATATAATGACCGCTTTGGGATTTGAGCTATAAGTATGTAGCATCAAGGTACAAAGAGCCAAAAATGCCAAGAGGGATGAAAGAACAAGGATGAAAGCTTTAGCTGCTATGGTTTTTCTCAATCTGTAGGCACTTATATTAATAAGCGTAAATATAAGTAAGAAACTTGCACTTCCAATGATTGCAATCTCCGTGAGATTGATACTGTTGGCAATTATTAGACTAAAAAGTGTTGTATATAAAACACCTCGAAACGGGACACCACTTTTTTTACCTTTAATCATTAAGGAGTGCGGTAGCTTGCCATCTTTTGCTATGATGTATCCAAGTCGTGCATTTCCATAAATAGTTGCATTGATGGCTGAAAATGTTGAGAGTAGTGCCGCAGAAGCGACCAAAACAAAACCGACATGTCCCAAAGAGGGTTTTGCGGCAATAGCCAAAGCATAATCTTTTGCCTGCATCAACTGTGCTTCGGGAACATTACCAACTGTGATGATGGAGATGAGAACATAGAGCGCGATAACGATGATGACAGAAGCATAAAAAGCACGCGGTAAATTTTTATTTGGGTTTTTAATATCTTCTGCCGAGTTTGCAATAAGCTCAAAGCCCTCATAAGCTACAAAAATAATCATTCCTGCTGTAACAATAGAGAGTGGTGAGCTCCAATGCACTGGGCTCATTCGCTCTGTATCGACATAAGAAGCTCCAGCCACGATGACTAAAACTAAAATGGAGACTTTAAGAGCAACGATGATCGTTTCACTCTTTCCAACAAATGAGGCACTAACAAGATTGATAATTGCAGGAAGAATAATAGCAACTGTTATAAGCCCATGATGCAGCCAAACACCTTTTTGTGTAAAAAATGTCTCACCATAGGAAGCAAATGCAGTTGCATAGAGTGAAATTGTCACAAGGTAACTCAACCAGAGCATCAGATTGACACTTCCTGAGAGTATGTTGTCTCCAAAAGCTTTATCTATAAATGTAACCGTACCACCCTCACTCTGATATGTCACAGAGAGTTTGGCATAGGAGTAAGCCGTGAGGATTGCGACAAGACCGGCAATTCCAAAAGCAACTGCAGTCGCACCGTGAGCCAAAGAGACAGCCTCACCCAAGACAGCAAAAATACCACCGCCTACCATACCGCCGATACCAATGGATATCGCGCCTAAAAGTCCTATGCTTCTCATTATTTTCCTAAAAAGATTTTATAAATTATTCATAAAATTGGGATATATTTTTTTAATTATATAATAAATTTTACAACCAATGCAAAAGTTAAAAAAAACATCAAGTAGAGAACAACTCAAAAAGACAATGGCAATACCGAGTGAAACTGCCCAGATATCGAGGTAGTGAGAGACAATGAGTAAGAAAACAAAAAAGAGACCAAAAAAACCAGCCAGTTTTTTTGCACCACCGTCTGTAAATTTGTCCTGTATCTTAAAAAGACCCTTTAAAAAAGTTGCTAGCATTGTGATAGGGGAGATTCCCGGATTTAAAAAAAGTTTCATTATAAAATCAAATGCTAAAAAGTAGAGTATAAACAGATTTGTTGAGTAGAGATACCACAACACAAGCAGAGCAACGAACAGTGAGCTGAAACGCGCTATATTTGAGTCGACTTTTACAAAATTGAGCGGACAAGAGTTTTCCATAAAAAAGTTACCTTATTTTCAAGTGAATTAGAAATCAAATTTTAGTGAGATAAGCTTAAACTTAAACTATATCTTTTTCTTATATCATCAATAATCTTGTTTAAATCAGGACTTTTACTAAAACATTGTCGAATGGTGCATACCAAATAGTCATTATAATTTTTATTGAGCGTAAAGAGATAAGGGTATGGAATTTTCTCAATAGTTTTATAACTCTTCGCTAAATTGAAACGTTTGCTTTTTAAAAGAACGACTCCATATCTTTGCATCAGATATGCGCGAGCCAAAGCCGGAGCATCGGCGAGTTTATTTTGCAGCTCATTATGCAGAGCATCTAGACTTTTTTGAGCAAATTTGTCATAACGTAAAGACTCTTTTAATGCTGCAATATGAATGATATTTTGAATCATTTTTGAGAGTGCCGAGGTATAATACTTATCATTTAAACCTGCTTTTACCTGCTTTGCTTCACTAAGATACCAAAGACCATTTGCATAAAACTTCTCTTTTGCCTGAGAAAGTAGATATTCTGCTTCAAAAAGTTTTGCATTGTCATAACTGTTTTCATAGGATGCGATGAGTGCTCCGATAAAAAAAGCATAATCTTCCAACAGCCCTTTTTGTGTGGGTACATGCTGAGGCACGGTTTGATGGTATAACTCTCTCTGGCGTAGCATCAAATTTCCTAAGGCTTTCAAATTTTCATCTGCCATTTTTGCATATTTTTTATCAATATATGCCGATTTGTAGAGTGCTTCTATAGTCATAGCATTCCATGCTGTATTTATCTTTTTATCTATGAAAGGATAGCTTCGTTTTGCCCGTATCTCACGCAAGGCCCTCTGAAAGTGCTTAAAACCTTTAGGTCGAGTATCTGTATCAAAATTAAGCTGTACTCTGTTGTCAATATTACCCTCCAGAGAAAAACCAAGTGCCTCACGCACCGCATCTTCATGGACATTGTATTTAAGTGCTTTAGTTATCTCTTGAGGTGTAAAAGTGAAGTATGTACCCTCTCCGTTTTTGGAATCTGCATCACTTGCACTCCAGTAGAGATGATGCCAGGCAAAACGTTTTTGCAACATAGAGATTGTCTCTGTAACAACACTTTTATAAAGCTTTTTATCTGAGAGTGCATAGCCTCTGACATAAAGAGGAAGCAACTCTGCCTGCGTGTAAAGCATCTTCTCAAAATGAGGAATTTCCCACTCCAAATCGACGCTGTAACGGAAAAAACCTCCTTCTACCTGATCATACAAACCATGTAGTGCCATCGTGTCAAGCAGCGTAAAGTAATCTTTTTGCAACGTAGCATTACTCCCCAATTCTGCAAGATCTAACATCAATGCTGTTTTAGAAGCTTCAGGAAACTGTTTTGAATGTCCAAATCCCAGATAATCCTTATCATAAATTTTTTTCATTGAAGCTATAAAATCACTTAACTGCAGCTCTTTTTTTTTCGTCTCATCAACTTTTATTCTTACGTGAGTAAGCTCTTTTATCTTCAGCGTGAGTTTCTTTTTATTTAAATAGAGTTGATGGAGTTTTGGTAAAAGTGTGTTAAATCCTTGGGCATAAGACTCACGCTTTGGCGGTATGTAGTTTGTAATATAAAAGACCTTTTTTTGGGGTGTCATAAAAAGGTTCAAAGGCCATCCACCTGAATGACCTTTATAGTTTTTGTATATGTTTTGATAGAGTGCATCAATCTGCGGCAGCTCTTCACGGTCCACTGCGATACAGATAAAGTATTTGTTTAAAAGTGCTGCAATTTTTTTATTTGTAAAAGATTCTTCTTCCATCACATGACACCAATGACAGGTTGAATATCCGATGGAGAGGAAGATGGGTTTGTTCTCTTTTTTCGCTCTCTCAAAAGCTTTTTTATGCCACGCCATCCAATGCACAGGGTTATGCGCGTGCTGTAAGAGATAAGGTGATGTTTCAGATGCAAGTTCATTTGTCGGAACTTGTGCACCAAGTAGAGTGAGGCTGAGAAAAAGCGTTACAAATATTATCTTCATATAGTCATTATACTCTAAATAGTTAAATGTGATGCGATTGTGATATAGGAAAATAAAATATATGTTATAATCTCTACTTAAATTACAAAAGGAAAGTTAAAAGATGAAAAAAATCATTAGTATGCTTTCATTTGCGCTTATACTTGCTGCAAATGATGTCACAACTACTAATGCACTTTCACTTTCAGATGCATTAGAGCTTTTACAATCTCAAAACTTGGAGATAAAAGCTGCCAAATATGATGTCGAGAGTGCAAAGGCAAAAGAAGATACAGTTTCAGGGATGAATTGGGGTAAATTAACTTTTGAGCAGGATGTAGCTCGCTCCAATGATGCCGGCAATGTATTTGGATTTAAACTCACTTCACGTGAGGCAAGTTTTGGAGATTTTGGTTTTAGCGAATTTAATCCAGCCTTACCACAAAGTACTTTATTGGCTACACAACCAAAAGATTTAAATTACCCAGGCTACAGAAATTTTTTCCAAAGTAAAGTGAAGTATGAAGTACCTCTTTTTACAGGTTTTGCTATCAGCAGCTACACAAACATCATGAATGAGATGACAAAAATCAAGTCACTCGACAAAACAAAAACTACAACTGAAAAAAAATATGAATTGAAGAAAAGTTTTTATGACATGGCACTGCTGAACTCATCTATCAAAAATCTAAATAAAATCTTACATAATATTAACACCTTAGAAACAACTACAAGAACAATGATAGATGTCGGGTATGCAAAACATGTAGACCTTTTAGAAGTCAAAGCCAAAAAGGGGAAGGTTGAACGTCTCCTCATACAGATGCATGCCAACAAAAAACTGCTCTATCACTACATCAGTTTTCTACTCAACCAAAAAGTAACAGCTATCATTCCGCCACAAGCAGAAGTGCCAATGCCGAAATTTTCCAATGAAGAGGTTCTTAAAAGAAACATAGATATTCAAAAGGCCAACGAAGGTCTTGAGATTAGAAAAAGTATGCTTGATGCAAGTGAAGCCGGATACTATCCAACTGTCGGTGCATTTGGTGAAGTGTCAACAGCAGATAATACCTTTTTAGGTAATGCAAACGACCATAAAGCCTACACTGTAGGTGCAAGAGTGACGTGGAATATCTTTAACGGCGGCATAGACAGCGCCAAAATCGAAAGATCAAAAATTGAAAAACTTAAAATGCTCTCACAACTTGAACTTGCAAAACAGGGAATTGCTCTAAAAACTTCTAAAATACGCACAGAGATAGAGAGTTCAGATGCACAGATTGCCTCACTCAAAAAGGAGCTTACGCTTGCCAATGCCATTTATGAAAACTATGAAGGCAGATACAAAGAGAAGCTTGTCTCTATGAGTGATGTCATCATCAAACAATCTGCACAAATTCAAAAGATTCTGCAGTTGCAAATCGCAAAAAACAAACGCATTGAAAAAATATTTGCATTAGAAAAATTAGCAAACGGAGAGAAATAAATGAAAAAACTACTACTTATACTAGCACTTGGGGCTTCGCTTATGGCTGAAGCAATTACACTTTCGGGGAGTGTAATATCAGACAATCAGAAGATGATAACAAGTCGTTTTATGGGTTTTGTTACAAATGTATATGTAAACGAAGGGGAGAAGGTCAAGCGAGGAGAGGTTCTCTATACTATTGATTCGCGTGAGATAGACTCAGCAAAGCATCAAGCCCAAGCAGGCATCCAAATATATAAAGATAAGCTCATAAATGTCACACTTAATCTCAAACGTTATAAAATACTTTTGGAAAAAGACATGGTAGCAAAGTATGAAGTTGAGAACTTAGAACTTGCTGCAAAAAACCTTCAAGATATGATTAATATTGCAAAAGCGAGACTGCAAGAAGTTGAAGATCAGTATAAATACTTAATCGTTAAAGCACCAAACAATGGTGTTGTTGTTGCTAAAAATATAAAAGTCGGTGAAATGGCAATGCCTGGTATGCCGGCAATCGTTCTCTCAGATCTAAGTGATTTAAAAATATCTGTCGAAATACCCGAAGAGAATATGTCACTCATTAGTTATGGCAAAAGAGTAAAAATTGCAATTCCTTCTCTTGGTATCAAAGAGATTGGAAAAATAACAGCGATTATTCCAAATTCCAACCCTATGACACATACATTTAAGATAAAAATATCATTCAAAACGCTCAACAAATCTGTATATCCCGGTATGTATGCTACCGTTACTATCAATTAAGGAGCTTCTATGAATCATCATAAATCTTATGAACCAACAGATATAGCAGGGAAACTTGCCAAAGGATTTATTCGCAATCCTTTGACAGCTGTTTTGGGTATCTTTTTACTTGTTATTGGCTATATTTCTCTGATGGTCATGCCTCGAGAAGAGAATCCTCAAATGGTTGTCAGTGGTTCAACTGTCATTGTAGCGCTTCCAGGTGCGACGGCTAAAGAGGTTGAAAAGATTATTGTGCAGCCACTTGAGAGAAAACTCAAAGAGGTAAAAGGTGTAAAACACATTTATGGTACAGCTATGGACAATGTAGGTATAGTCAATGCCGCTTTTTTTATTGGTGAGACAAAAGAGGATTCAAATCTTAAAATATATGACAAAATCATGCAAAACTCCGATATGTTTCCAAAAGGTGCGATGAACCCTGTCATCAAACCACTTGATATTGATATTGATATTCCTATTTTAACAGTTGCTTTTTACTCTAGTAACAATAAAATGAGTAAAACAGAGCTTTATGATAAAGTAAAAGATATTCAGCAACATATCAACGCCTTGCCAAATGTTGCTGTTACAGCTCTTAAGGGGGGGCATAAACATCAGTTTAATGTTCAGGTAGATCTCAATAAGCTCTCAGGCTATAATCTCTCTATGGGACAAATCATGAAAGCTGTTCAGTCTTTAGCCTATAATGTTCCAGAAATAAAGAATAAGACAAAAGAGAACCAGATTGTGATGCTTGGTGTTGAAAACGCCATTGAAAATGCTCAGGATGTGGGCAATATCATTGTAGCGCAGTATATGGGTTCGCCTATATATCTCCGTCAGGTGGCCAAAGTTGAGAACTCTTATGATATTCAGAACTTCAAATCAGCACTTGTCAGCATAAAACAAAAAGATGGAAAGTTCTCCCCTTTTAAAGATCAGGTAACACTGACTGTTTCAAAGTTGCAGGGGACAAATGCTGTTGTCATTGCAGGAGAAGTAAAAAAAGAGCTACAAACCTACAAAAATTATCTTGCTAAAAACGGTATTAATTACGTCATTACAAGAAATGACGGTGAACGAGCAGATGATGCAGTAAATGAGCTTGTCTTTCACCTGATTTTATCCATCATTATTATCGCTATTTTACTTATCTTTGTCCTTGGTTGGAGAGAATCACTCATCGTTACTTTTACCGTTCCGGCAATTTTAGCAATTACACTTTTTATCGCATATTTAACAGGTCAAACGATTAACAGAATCACACTCTTTGCATTCCTGCTCTCATTAGGGCTCTTAGTTGATGCTGCGATTATTGTTATAGAAAATATCCACAGACACTACCACTCAATCGAGTCGGCACATGAAAGTGATGATGAGATTATGATAAAAGCCACTGATGAGATTGGTGCACCGACAAATATTGCAACACTTGCCATCATCATGACAATGGTACCTATGGCCTTTGTCGGCGGTATGATGGGACAGTTTATGAAACCGATTCCCGAAAATGTACCAGTTGCCCTTGTTGCATCACTTTTTGTCGCTTATATATTTACACCTTATTTAGCCGTTAGAATTTTAAAACGACCTGACCACAGCAAAGGAGAGCATTAATGTTTAAAAAATTCGAGAAGCTTGTGCTTGCCGGTATTCAAAGTGCTTCACAAAGAAAATTTATACTCATCGGTACACTACTGGCATTTATCATCTCTGTATTGATGATTGCACCGTCTGAAATCGTAAAAGTAAAGATGCTCCCAGGGAAAAATAATGACACCTTTAACATCTATGTTAAACTCCCTACAGGAAGCTCCATTGAACAAACAAAACAAGTAACAGACTGCGTGAGCTCTTATGTCATTCAAGAAAAAGAGCTGCGTGACACTGAAGTCTTTTTAGGTATGGGTTCACCACTTGATTTTGCCGGTCTCATTAAAGGCAGCCAGTTTAAAAACTCTGAAAATGTAGCAGAGATTGTTCTTAACATTACAAAAAAGCATGAGAGAGAAGAGCCTTCTTATATGATGGTACAGCGTATGCGGCCTGTTATTCAAGGAAGCTGTGAAAAGCTCTACCCGGGTACAGATATCTCTTTTGTTGAACCGCCTGCCGGGCCACCGACACTTGCTGCTATAGTCATGGAAGTGTATGGAAATTCTGCAAAAGGCATAAGAAAAGTTGCAGACCGTGTTGAAAATGTTTTTAGACATACAAAAGGTCTTGTCGATATTGACACAATGGAAGATACTATTTATAGTACATTTGAGGTAAAAGTTGACAGCACCAAGATAGCCAGATCTGATTTAAATGTAAAACAACTCAATAATATTTTATATCTTGCTTTCAAAGGTATGGATATCGCAGTGAAAAACTCGGCAAAATATAATGAGCAAATTCCTATATTTCTTTCTCTTTCAAAAAGTTCTAAACGCTTTACAAAGAAAGATCTTACTGCTGTACAAGCAAAACTTGCCTCTTTAAAATTGATGAATACAAAAGGGATGATGATTCCAGTAACAGGGCTTGTAACAATCATACCAAAAAAATCAGATCCTAAAATCATGAGTAAAGACCTTAAGCATATGACAAATGTAATGGCTGAGACAGATATGGTCTCTCAGGTCTATCCACTACTCAAAGCAAGAGCATCTATACTCAAGACATTTACAAATGAGTACAAAATAGAAAAGACTGGGCTTTTTAACCTACGTCTTACAGATAAGAAAACAGGTGCAGTGTATGATCTAATCTGGGATGGAGAGATGAAAGTGACCATGGATACTTTTAGAGATTTAGGCGGTGCATTTATTGCAGCGCTTATTCTTATCTTTTTGTTGATGGTTATTTACTATAAAAGTTACACACTTAGCGGTATCATCCTTTTAGGCTCATTTCTCTCTATTATCGGAGTCATTGTCGGGCACTGGATTATGGATATCTTCACAACAGATACATTTTTTCTCACCGCCACATCACTGATTGGTTTTATTGCACTCATTGGTATCAGCTCACGGAACTCTCTGCTACTCATTGATTTTACAAAATCACTGATGGCCGACAAAGGTATGCATAAAGCAGAAGCTATTGCTTATGCATCAGCGACACGTGCGAAACCTATCATGCTAACCGCTGTTGCCATCATCTTAGCATCAACACTTCTTGCAGCCGATCCTGTTTTTGGCGGACTTGGTGTTGCACTTATCTTTGGTACGATTGCAGCTGTAGTGGCATCACTCATCGTTGTACCGGTACTACTTTATATGTCAGATTTGGAAACACACTTCCACTTCCATGAGAAAAAAGCCGTTTCCGTAGAAGATCCGGTATAAACCTCAAACTTCCCAACATGTTTGGGAAGTTTGAATAGCTAAGGTAAATATTTTAAGAGAGAAGAAGAAGAAGAAGGAAAGACTCTGCATACTAACCAGAGCCTTTGTTAAGAAAAAGTTTTTATAAACGTGCGTAGCTTACACTTACACACGCTTCAAGTGCAGCTAACTCATCAAGCGTTTTATCACCGACTACATTATCTACAAGAATAACAGCAAGCGCCTCTTTACTCTCATTACGTGCTAATGAAAAGTCTGAGATATTGACACTGTTGTTTGCTAAAATTGTTCCAACGCTGCCGATTACTCCTGGAACATCAGAGTTTTTAAAGAGAATCATGTCACCTTTGATTGCCACTTCATTATCAAAGCCGTCAATAGAGACAATACGTTCAACACCATCATCAAAAATAGTCGCTGAAATAGATGTAGTGCCTTCATTCGTAGTCAATTTAATAGTGATAAGGTTTTTATAAACATTAGAATCACCGAGATTGACAGGCTCAACTTCTATGCCTTTTTCTTTTGCAACAAAGTCAGCGTTTACATAGTTGATAGTCTCGGATGAATGACTCATCGCACCGACAGTTACAAATGTAGCGAGTGAATCTACATAGTTACCAATCTCGCCCTGCCCTTTGACTCTGATAGAAACGATTTTCGATTTATTGATTTGAGAAGCCATAAAACCTATTTTTTGTCCCATCTCTAAGAATGGTTTTACAAAAGTAGGAATTTTACTCTCATCAATCGGCAAGTTCATCGCATTTGGATAGGAGATGCCTTTTGCAGCGGCAATTGCATTGCCTGCTGCCTGTGTTCCAATGTTGTATTGTGATTCATATGTATTTGCACCTAAGTGAGGAGAAACGACGATATTGTCAAGGTCAAGCAGTTTGTTGTTAATTGCCGGCTCTTTACCGAATACATCAATACCCGCAAAACGGATTTTTCCGCTTTTGAGTCCATCATAGAGTGCATCTTCATTATAAAGATCACCTCTAGCACAGTTTACTAAAACAACACCGTCTTTCATTTTAGCAATCTCTTGCTCGCCGATGATGCCAATCGTCTCTTTGTTTTTTGGTGTATGGATTGTAATCACATCACACGCTAAAATATCATCAAAGTTTTTCGTGTATGTCATCTCTAAATCAGTTACTTTTGAAGGATTGATGTATGGGTCATATGCCACAATATCCATCTCAAAAGCTTTTGCACGTTTTGCAACACGGCTACCAATGTTACCAAAACCGATTATTCCAAGTTTTTTACCTTTAAGCTCATGACCATACCACTTCTCACGCTTCCAGATTCTGTCAAGTTTTAGATCATTGTGAGAGTATGGAAACATTCTCATACAAGAGAGCATATGTGTCATAGTAAGTTCAACCGCTGCTATTGTATTTGCAGTCGGTACATTCATAACGATGATACCTTTTTTAGAGCATCCCGGAATGTCAACATTGTCAACACCAACACCGGCACGAACGATTGCTTTCATATTGTCTGCGTGTTCTAAAAAGAAAGAGTCAACATCTGTTGAACTTCTTGTAATCACGACATCAGCAGTTGGAATAATTTTTTCAACTAGCTCTTTTTTGTCAACATCTGCCGCCATTACAAAATTAATAGCTTCATCGTCTTGAAGCATTTTTAGACCCGCTTCATGAATATGGTCACATACTACTACTGTATATTTTTGCATTTTAATATTCCTCTTTATATGGCTTAATTTGAGCCAAGATTTTATAATTCTTCAGTACATTTACCAAGGAGTGTAATTTATCAACATTTTGTGAATAAATAAGTAATTCTATACCTTGCTTATCTTTTTTTAAAAAGTATTTCAGTCCATAACGTTTCAACTCCTCTTTCAAACAAAAGAGTTGGTAGGGGTCTTTCAATACTACAGATAATTTATAGGTAATAGTTTTAGTTATTTTTTCATTTAAATTTACTTCAACATAGACTTCATTGACAGGATAAAAATACCCTTTTTTCTGTGTCTGTGACAAGTGATTCAGCCAAATCTTCTCTTTTGGTTTTGGCACGATATTTTCGCTCTTTAATTTAAGTGGTTTACTCTCTACCAAAACCTCTTGCGAGTTAATAGAGATAAGAAAAGTCGTTATGAAAATAGCAACTCCAATCGCCAAGAGAGGAGCAAACCATTTCATAATCTTTTGCATTGAGAAGTTCTTATTTAAACTTATCTTTGATTAAGTCACCTAAAGAGTGTGACTCATTATCATTAATTTCTTCAAGCATCGCTTGATTTTTAATGTAATCTAATTTTTTAACAGAGAGACGAATACGGTCACGGCGAGTATCGATGTTTGCTACTGCTGCTTCAATCTCTTGACCTGATTCTAACTCTTCTTTGTTCAGTGGAGCTAAATCTTCATCACGAATTAACGCATCAACACCATCTTCTAAAGATACAAATACACCGAAATCTTTAATGTCACGGATAGTACCAGTAACAAGAGAGTTTACTTTGTGTGTTTTAGCGAATTGATCAACAGGAGACTCTAAAAGAGTTTTTCTATTTAAAGAGATTTTTTGATCTTCTTCATTGATTTTAGCGATTTTAACTTCTACTTCATCACCAGATTTTAAAACATCTCTTGCTTTTGTATTTTTGTCCCATGAAATGTCTTGGTTATGTAAAAGACCTTCAACGCCATCAATACGAACAAATGCTCCAAAGTCAGTAAGTGAAGTAACAGTTCCAGTTACGATGTCACCTTCATTGTATTTTTTCAAGAACTCATCAAATGGTTTTGGAAGTAATCTTTTAAGTGATACACGAAGCTTGTGTGTTTTAGAATTAATTTCAATCACTTCAACATCAATCTCTTGATCTATTTCTAAGTAGTCACCCGGGTTTTTAACATTTTTATTCCAAGTGATCTCTGAAATATGTAAGAAACCTTCAATGTCGTTTCCAAGGTCAACAAATACACCGTAATTTTCAATATTTGAAACAGTTACGGTAATCGTATCACCTTCATCAAGCTCAGACTCTACTTCAGCCCATGGATCTGGTTGAACCGCTTTGATTGAAAGTGAAAGATGTCTCTTGTCTTTGTCATAAGAGATTGCTTTAACAGTTACAGTCTCACCCTCTTTATAAAGCTTTGACGGATTAACCGGCCCTTTATAAGAGATTTCATTGTAGTGAACTAAACCATCAACACCACCAACATCTACAAACATACCGTAGCTAGTGATTTTTTTGATGATACCTTCAACGATAACATCTTCAGCCATAAGTTGATCAATGATCTCTTTTTTCTTTTTGCGCTCTTCGTTGAAAAGTTTACGACGAGAAACGATAATAGAATTTTCAGCCGGGTCAATTTTAACAACCTGTGCTTTGATTTTACGACCTACTACATCATCAGTGTCTTTAAAAGCAGCTAGTGAACGTGGCATAAAGAAAGAAACTGCATCAGCTTCTACAACATATCCACCACGGTTTTTCTTCGCGATAACACCTTCGATTACTAAATCTTCAAAGTCATCTTTGTTCGCATCAATAAACTCAATAGTTTTTTCCTGCTCTAAAACCTTTTTATAAGAGATTTTAGGACGCTCATTGTAGTATCCCATAATCATTACTTTGATCTTATCACCATTACCGAACTTCAGTTCACCATCTTCATCACGGATCTCATCTAAATTAATGATACCCTCTAGCTTATCACCTACACCAACTAATGCTCTGTTGTCATCAGCTTGTATCTCTACTATCTCACCTTCTACGATGCGACTTGTTTCTTGTTGT
>JALUWT010000013.1 GCA_027019325.1 Sulfurimonas sp. | reverse complement strand
CATTATGAGTATAATCTTAATGGAAAAATGCATCCAGCTTGGACGCAAATTGGTGAAACACCAGCATTTAAGAAAATACAAGATAAATTGGCATTTGAGACGAAAGTTGCAAACTACGATGATGCATTAACAAAATATCTTGGTAAATTACCACCAGATTTAAGTATGTATATTCGTTCTCGTGGTGAACACTATATTTCAACTTTTGTTGAAAATCCTCAAAACTACCTCAAAGGTACTGCAATGCCACGTGTTGGTGTAACTGCAGAAGCTTCGGAGAAAGTTATTGAGCACCTTCAAGATGTTGGCGATTCTAAACGTCACGTGAGAGAAGAAGTTGGTAAGAATGTAATGATTTATATCTTTATATTTGCATTCTTCGCGATTCTTTGGAAAAAAGAAGTATGGAAAGATTTACACTAATTTTTTATAAGTAAAAGGAACTCTTTTCCTTTTACTTTCCCCTTGCATTAACCTCCCTAAAGTAAAGCTTCGATATAATCTTTCTTATGAGATTTAGAGAAATTAAAAAAAATAAAAAACACAAACAGCAGCAAAACAATACACCCCAAGTACGCTATGCAAGGTATCCGGACAAAATAAAAGCACTTATTACTGACCTTTTTATGATATATGCTCCGATTTTATATCTTATAGCTTATGTGATTATGGGCGGCAAAGATGCATTTCAGTCTTCTCAGTTGGCTCCTTTGATAGGTGTTACTTTATATGGGCTGATTTATGCAGTGCTTATAGCCAAATTTGGCCAGACACCAGGTAAAAAAGCGTACGATATCAAGGTTGTAGATGATACAACCTATGAGAATATTGGCTTTTTTCGTGCATTTCTTCGTTTTATAGCATTTTTATTCTCTGCAACTATTCTTTTGGGACTGCTGACACCTTTTTACAGAAAAGATAGAAAAGCACTGCATGATATCATTTGTTCGACTGTAGAAATTTATGTATAATGGCTCTAGAAAAAAGGAGTTTTATATGAAAAAGTTATATCTATTGATTCTGGCAATGTCTGCAATGTTCTTCGTCTCTTGTTCAAATATGGATGTCGGATTTGAAAAAGAGAGTATATTTTACAGAGGTGGTGTTGTCTATATTTACTTAGATAAAGATATGCAAAGTGATGTGAAGTACAGAGTTTACATCAATGGAGAAGATACAGAAATATCATTGATGCCAGGGTATAAAACACGTTTTGGTATTAAGCCAGGAAATACCCGTATAGAGGTTATTCACGGCCGAAAAACAGCGGATATCACTATAAATTTAGCGGCTTCAAAAAATTACTATCTTCGTGTTCAAAAAGACCAAAATGGAAAAATTGAGATAGTGCAGATAGTAAAAGAGTCTATAGACAGCAGTGTAAAAAGTACAGGACTTTATGTTAATGAAAATGAAGAGAAAGCTGATACTAAGAAACAAGTACACACTGTGAAAGAGAAACCGAAAACAGCAGATAAAAAACTTCAAGAGAAGTCTGTAGCGGAACCAAAAGAGGGTGAAACGACTTTTTATTATGACCCATTAGAAGGGGAATAAAGCTAATTTCAACTACGGCAGATATAATGGCAGTAATTAATAATAGGATTTATAATGCTAATAGACAGCTATGACAGAGTAGTAGATTATATACGCGTCTCTGTAACAGAAAGATGTAATTTTCGCTGCAGTTACTGTATGCCTGAAAAGCCTTTTTCATGGGTGCCAAAAGAGAATCTTCTCTCTTTTGAAGAACTTTTTGAATTTATGAAAGTAGCCATTGATGAAGGCGTCAAAAAAATCCGTATCACAGGGGGTGAACCACTTTTGCGTGAGGATTTGGACAAATTCATTAAGATGATTTATGATTATGCTCCAGAGATTGATCTGGCCATGACAACAAATGCTTTTTTACTCAAAGGGAGTGCACAAAGGCTCAAAGATGCGGGACTCAAGCGCATAAATGTCAGTATAGATACACTCAAACCCGAAGTAGCACAAAAAATAGCACAAAAAGATGTTTTGAAAAATGTCTTAGCTGGTGTGAATGAAGCGCTGGCAGTAGGTTTGAAAGTGAAAGCGAATATGGTACCGATGAGAGGCGTTAATTCTCAAGAAATTGTCGATGTTTTGGAGTACTGTAAGGAGCGCGACATTACTATTCGATTTATTGAGTATATGGAAAATTCGCATGCAAAAGAGGATATTCAAGGCCTTAAATCAAATGAACTTCTAGCAATACTGAACGAAACATACAGTTTTGAAGATGAGGGTTTTGACGGCTCTTCGCCGTCACATTATTACAGAATGGATGATGGGTATCGTTTTGGAATAATCGAGCCGTATGCGGATGATTTTTGTAAGCAGTGCAATCGTATTAGATTGACTGCTGAGGGAAATTTAATACCATGTTTATATTTTGATGAGGCGATGAGTATTGCCGAATCTATAAAACGTGGGGATATTAAAGGTGCTGCGGCAGTTCTAAAAGAAGTAGTTCGTACAAAACCTGAAAAAAACCGCTGGGGTGGAGAAGAGGGTGAGTCTTCTTCTCGTGCTTTTTATGAAACAGGCGGATGATAATTTTTTATGATTTATCTCGTTGAACATTTTTACTCGATTCAAGGCGAAGGAAAATATGTAGGCACACCAAGCCTTTTTTTCCGTTTTGGCGGCTGCAATATGCGATGTGAAGGCTTTGGATGTAATGAAAAAGCAAGTGACGGCGTAGAAGTTTTAGGATGTGACACAGTTTATGCGGTGAACAAAGAGCATTTCTCTCACGCATGGGTACCTGTTTCAAAGCCAAGTGAACTCATTAACATATTGGACCTATATGAGCTGCCTTGCGCTGTCGATATCGTATTGACAGGGGGTGAGCCGCTTATTTATGCTAATGATGAAGTCTTTGTTGCATTTTTGGAAGCATTAGTTGCAAAAGGGTACCAAATTACCTTCGAGACGAATGGCTCTTTGGATCTTGATTTTGAGAGATATCCTATTTACAGAGAGTGTATTTTTGCACTCTCTGTAAAACTTGCCAACTCCGGAGAGAGCCTTAACAAGCGTTTGCGCGGAGATGTGATTTATAACATAGCTGCCAATGCAAAAGATGCCTTTTTTAAGTTTTCCATAGACAGAGATTCCATCGACATGGCTTTGGAAGATGAGATAGAGAGTGTCCTTATACACTCACCGCAGACAAAAGTTTATTGTATGCCTGTAGGTGGTACAAAAGCAGAAGTAGAGGCAAATACCGAGCCGCTCATAGAATTTTGTAAATCTAAAGGGTATAATTTTAGTGACAGGCTGCATATTCGGATATGGGATGCTAACAAAGGGGTATAAATGATAATACGAAAACTTTTTAAATTTGAAAATGCTCATATTGTACGGGGATGTTCAACGATTAAATGTAGAAGCTCTGTGCATGGGCACTCCTACAAAGTAGAGTTGCTTTTTGAATCCAATTTTTTAGATAATGGGCAGATGGTTTATGATTTTGGACTGATGAAACAGAATATGAAAGATTTAGTAGAGAGTTTTGACCATGCTATTGCTCTGTGGGGTGGAGATGATGCGGAGTATTTGCAAGATATGAAAAAACACTCTGCACGCTGGGTAGAGCTGCCGGTATCGCCTTCTGCAGAACAGTTCTCTCGTGTGATTTTTGTGATGATAGACAAACTGCTCTCCCTTACTTCTAAAATCAACGGTGAGAAAGAGGTAAAACTGAACAGTGTCATAGTCCATGAGACAGACACAGGCTATGCACAGTGTTTTGAAGTGGATGCCTATTCAAAAGAGATGGGTGACATTGACCTGCGTGAGATTCTCTTTTCTAAACAGATTATCAAAGATTTTAAAGATGAAAAGCTTTGGGGAAAAATTCTGAATGAAGAGGAGTTTTTAAACCCTGTGAGCGTGTAATTTTTTTTATTTGTGCTACAATTGAAAGAAAGGATTTTCATGCAACAAAAACCAACTGCAGATGAAGTATATACAATGATGAAAGATGCTGCATTGAGAGAGATTATTGGCACTAATGATGTTCTTTTAGACTTTATGGGTAAGCGTCGGTAAGTCAGATTTTGCAAGACTTACTGCTTTACTTTTTTCTCACGCTAGGGGCTTCTGCACTCTTTGGTGTGATTGGACTTGGTTCTTCTTTACTGCTTATTCCCCTTTTTACTCTTTTAGGTGTTGATTTTAATTTTGCCAAAGTAATAGGTCTATTTATTAATGGTCTTACTACTGTATCGCTAACTCTGCACAATGTCAAAAGTGGTCTTATCTCTTTTAAAGAGATTTCTTTTTTAATTATAGTGAGTGCGCTTTTTGCCCTTATGGGTGCATATAGCAGTCAATTTATTTCGCAGACAGTGGTCAAGTATATGCTTATTGCATTTATCCTTTTGAGTGTAACCTTGCTCTATATGGGACATAAAAAAGAGACTTCTCAATCTCATGCTTTGCACCCTTTCTTTCTTGTAACTTTCGTAAGTGTAATAGCTTTCATTGGTGGTCTTATTGGTGTTGGCGGTGGTGCAGTTTATCTGCCACTGCTTATACTTACAGGTATTACAACCAAAAAAAGTATAGCTATTACAAGTGCACTTATTCCCATTGTAAGTTTCAGCGGTTTTCTTACCTATACATCCTTTGTAGCAATAGACTGGAATCTGCTTGCTGTTGTAGGCGTCGCCGCTTTTTTAGGTGGTACACTTGGACATAAAATGATGAATACAATAAAGAATGAAAAAAATTTGAAAGTGCTTATATCAGTTTTATTATTAGGCATAAGTGTCTTAATGATACTTAAGGAAATACTATGAATATACAATTGGAGAGTGATATTGTCAGTCGCTAGGGGCGGTGAAGAGCTTGTTGCACTCAATCTTAACAGAGATAAAAAAACTCTTTTGTTTTAATTTATAAATAGCTTCTTACTCTTTTTTAATAATAGAGTGATAGAATGATTATGTTTATGAAATTCTTTTCACATCATAAGGAGAAGAGATATGGCACAAAAAGAGCTGGAAAAAGCCGTCTCAGGCGAGTATAAACTCGGTTTTGAGATCGACATAGAGCAAGATACACTCCCTCCCGGACTGAATGATGAAATCGTTCGCTTTATTTCAAAGAAAAAGAACGAGCCCGATTGGATGACAAAACTGCGTTTGACTGCGTTGCATAAGTGGAAAAAAATGCAAGAGCCACACTGGGCGCATGTAAGTTATGAACCCATAGATTACCAATCTATTTCTTACTTTTCTGCTCCAAAACAGGGTGCTTCTTCTCTTGATGAAGTTGACCCAAAGATTCTTGAAGCCTATAAAAAGCTCGGAATTCCACTTGATGAACAAAAACAGTTGCAGGGCGTAGCCGTGGATGCAGTAATCGATTCAGTTTCTGTCAAGACGACCTTCTCGGAGGAACTTAAAAAACACGGTATTATTTTTTGCTCTATTTCCGAGGCAATCCAAGATTATCCCGAACTCATTAAAAAGTATATGTTTAGTGTTGTTCCTATGACGGACAACTACTTCGCCGCTCTGAATTCTGCGGTTTTTACTGACGGAACATTTGTTTACATTCCTAAAGGTGTGCGCTGTCCAATGGAGCTGAGTACCTACTTCCGTATCAACGCACTTAACACTGGGCAGTTCGAGAGAACGCTCATCGTGGCGGATGAGGGCAGTTACGTGAGTTATAACGAGGGATGTTCTGCACCGATGCGTGATGAATCACAACTGCACGCTGCAGTGGTGGAGCTTATCGCAATGAAAGATGCAGAGATAAAATACTCCACGATTCAAAACTGGTATCCGGGTGATGAAGAGGGCAAGGGCGGTATTTATAACTTTGTAACCAAACGTGGACTTTGTAAGGGTGATAACTCAAAGATATCTTGGACACAAGTGGAGACGGGTTCGGTCATTACATGGAAGTATCCTAGCTGTATTTTACAAGGAAACAACAGTGTCGGCGAGTTTTATTCGGTTGCTGTGACAACCCTTGCACAGCAGGCAGATACGGGAACAAAGATGATTCATCTTGGAAAAAATACAAGCTCGACGATTATTTCAAAAGGTATTTCTGCGATGCGTGGACAAAACAGTTATCGTGGTCTTGTAAAAATGGCTGCAAAAGCCGAAGGCGCACGCAACTACAGTGAGTGTGACTCTTTGCTTATCGGGAGTGAATGCGGGGCGCATACTTTTCCCTATTTGGAGAGTAAAAATGCGCATGCAAAGGTAGAGCATGAAGCGACTACGACAAAAATCAGTGATGAACAGCTCTTTTATTTGCGCCAAAGAGGCATAAGCGAAGAGGATGCGGTGAGTATGATTGTGCATGGTTTTTGTAAAGAGGTATTTAACAAATTACCTATGGAGTATGCGGTAGAAGCAAAAGCTCTGTTAGAATTAACATTGGAGGGAAGTGTAGGATGAGTAATATGGTAGAAATAAAAAATTTACATGTAAATATTGGTGAAAAGAATATTTTAAAAGGTCTAAATCTGGCGCTTGAAGTAGGGAAAGTCCATGTTATCATGGGACCAAACGGTGCAGGTAAATCAACACTTTCAAAAGCAATTGTCGGGCATTATGACATTACAGTGAGAGAGGGTGACATACTCTATAAAGGTGAGAACATCATTGATGAAGAGCCTGAAATTCGCGCACTCAAAGGAATCTTTTTAAGTTTCCAAAATCCTGTGGAAGTTCCGGGTGTAAGTAATGCGTACTTTTTAAGAACTGCAGTGAATGCCAAAAGAGTTTTTGAAGGCAAAGAAGAGTTAAATGCTGCAGAGTTCTTGCGTGAGGCAAAAGCGCTTGCAACAGAACTTGGTATGAAACCGGAGTTGATTGCCCGCTCTTTAAATGAAGGTTTTTCCGGTGGTGAGAAGAAGAGAAATGAGACACTACAGATGCTTATGCTTGAGCCCAATTTCATCATTTTAGATGAAATTGATTCCGGTCTTGATATTGATGCACTTCGTGCTGTAAGTGAAGGGATTAATAAGATTAAAGATGGCAAGAGAACCTTTCTTATCATTACACATTACAGTAGAATCTTAGACTATGTAAAGCCTGATTATGTACATGTTCTCAAAGATGGACAGATTGTAAAAACTGCAGGACCTGAGTTAGTAGCAGAGTTGGAAGAAAAAGGATACACAACTCTTGAGGAGTCCTAAGATGAAGAGTATAGTATTAGCCGAGAGTTTGCAAGAACTTCAAAATGTGAATTTTGAGGCAGCCAAAATAGCGCTTGAGCGTTTAGTAAAGCTGCAACTGCCTACGAAAAAGACAGAAGAGTATAGATACTTTGATATAGAAAAACTTTTAAGTAAAACCTATAACCGATTCAAGCCGACGAAGCAGCCCATAGAAGAGGGGAGTTTTGTAGAGATTGTCGATGGTGTGGTTGTGCGTGCACCGAAAGGTCTTGAGATTGTTTATACAAAGGAGCGAAAGATTGATGATGCACATTTCGATGCTTTGTATTATTTAGGGCATCTGCTCTCTTCTGAAGTGATTGAGATGAAGTGTAAAAGCGATATAAAGATTAAAATTCTGCATAGATATACACAAACAGAGGCACTCATTGCTTATAGAATGGTTGTTACAACTGCGCCAAATATTTCTGTAAGCATTTCGGAATCTTTTATAGGCTGTGATGCAAAAGAGAGTCTGGTGCTATATGGCTGTGATGTGCACTTGCAAAGAGATGTGCGTTTTGAGTTCATAAAAGATGAGACGCTTGTTGAAGATATTTACACACCGATTCACTCTCATTTTATTGAGCTGCAGGACCAAAGTAGTGCAAACTTTTTTAGTTTCGATTTTGGAAATGAAGATGGCTTGCAGCTCATTAAAGCCAAATTGATGCATGCAAGCAGTTTTAATGCAAATCATCTTCTTTATGCAAAAGGAGAAGGCAAGCGCGGAACTGTTTCGCAGATTGTTCACGCAGCCAAAGATGCTAAAAGTTCACAAAAAGCGAAAAATATTTTAGGCGAGAAAGCACGGGGAATCTTTGATGCCATCATTAAGATAGAACCCGAAGGTGGTGGTACGAAAGCGTATCAAAACTCACAGGCTGTACTACTCAATGATGGTGCTTATATGGTGAGCAAACCGCAGTTGGAAATTTACATTGATGATGTTGAAGCAAGTCATGGTTCCACCATCGGTGAACTGGATGAACAACAGCTTTTTTATCTACGCTCACGCGGCATTGTACTTGAAGAGGCAAGAAAGATGCTTATTTTAGCCTTTGCAAATGAGATTATTGATGCAATCGAAGATGAAAGTGTTCGCGAGAGTGTGCATCTCTCCTTTGAACAGGTTTACTATGGACAAGGACAACTTGAGTGCATCGCGACCTGTCATAACTGTAGTGATGCCATTTTGGGAGAAGAGTCATGAGTGTGATGGAAAAAGTGAACTATTACAAAGAAGATCTTGATATGTTCGAGACACCTAATGAGAAATTTGAGTATATTTTTGATCTTGGGAAGAAACACAAAGTCTTACCCGAAGATGAAAAAAATAATGCTACTTTCATAGAAGGTTGTGCCTCTCCTGCATGGCTTGTCGGAGAATGTCAAGGCTCAAAGTTACTGCTTCATGGTGAGGGAACGAGCGAGATGGCAAAAGGGATGCTTTCATTGCTGCTAGACATTTTTAGTGGACAAAAAGTTGACGATATTTTGAGTTTCAACCCGCAGGAACTGAACAAACTTGGCATAGTAGAGCATCTCTCACCAGTTCGCCAACAGAGTTTGGAAGCTTTTATTAACAAGGTTTATAGCTATGCAAAAAGATGTAAAGAGGAGGCTTCATGAGTGATATACGAGACACAACACCACAGGAAAGTGAAAAGCGTGTCATTGAAGAGTTGAAAAAGATTTATGATCCTGAGATTCCAGTTGATATTTACAATCTTGGGCTTATTTACGATGTGAAATGTGAAAAAAATCCTCTCAGTAAACTCAATCGCTGTAAAGTGACGATGACGCTAACAGCACCGACTTGTTCTATGAGTCAGGTCATTATAGATATGGTGAAAAATGTTACCAACCTCATTGAGGATGGTTCCGTTGAAGAGGTAGATGTTGAAGTGGTGTATGATCCACCATGGGATCAAAACAAAATGAGCGACGAAGCAAAGCTCACAATGGGAATGCTTTAAGAACTTAGCGGCTGAAACTTTTTAGCACAGAAGCTGAATTTTGTACTGATTGTTTTGACAATTGTCTCTTTTGTTATCTCTGAGCAGTTCTCATCTGTAATGATAAAGGCATTCGCCCGTGCCAAAGGTGAAACCATCCCTGGTGCATACTGTTCACATGGAGTAAAGAACTCTCCATCAAAGTAACCCGGAATCACAGCTCTTCTTCCTGCTCGTAGTTTGACATCATTTTTCATTTTTGCGTGAATTGGATTGATGAATTTCTTTTTTGCACCGCTCATTGCGTAGATGATAGCACGCCCGAAAAGCTCAAAATTGAGTGCGGCTGCAAGTGGATTTCCAGGAAGATTCAGGATTGCTTTATCGCCGATTTTTCCAAAAGTTGTCGGTTTTCCTGGTTTTATCTCGACTTTGTCAAATAAAATATCATACCCAAAAGCTCCAAAGGCTTCTTTTGTAAAGTCTGCATCACCGACACTCACACCGCCACTTGTTATGATGATGTCACAATCGAGTGCACTTTTAATGTGTGCATGAATATCATCAAGTGTATCAATGGCTGTGCCGATAAACTCTACTTCACAGCCGAGCTCTTGTGAACGTGAAAGAAGCGTAGGTGTGTTGGTGTTGTAAAATTGATACTCCTCTACCTGTTCAAAATGCATCTTCAGCTCATTTCCTGAAGCAAAAAGGGCAATACGTGGCTTTTTATGGACTTTGATGTGACTGATGCCCTGAGAGGCGAGCAGCGTTATCTGATGAGCGTCTATTTTCTCCCCTTTACTGAGAAGCTGCTGCTCTTTTTTGATATCTTCACCGGCTAAACGAATATGTCTGCTCATTGTAAGGTTTTGTGGGAGCTCTACACCGTTTTGGCACTTCTGTACATCTTCTATGGGGACTATGCACTGTGTACCAAGAGGAATGCGGGCACCTGTCATGATTTTTATGGCTTCACCGTGAGAGAGCTCTCCCTCAAAATTATCGCCTGCAAAAATTGTACATGAAACCTGCAGACATTTTCCGCTGTCTTCAATCTTGACAGCATAGCCGTCCATCGCTGAATTGTCATAAGGCGGAAGATTGTGAACTGCGATGATATCTTCGGCGAGGATGTAGCCTAAGGCCTCTTCAATGGGGATGATTTTTAGTGATTTTGGTTTTATATTTGTATAGATTAGTTCGAAAGCCTGCTCAATTGTAACTGCCATAATATCTCCGCTCTTTTTTTAATTGACATATTATAATATAATTTCGTTATGAATGAAATGTATAATATGGGTTTAAGCCTACATAGTTGGTCAGCGGTCGCAGTTTTGGTGATGATTTTCATCAATCTGTATATTTTAATTAGTGCAAAAGAGCTTGCAAAGTATAAAAGAGTGAACTCTTTATATCTTGTTCCTTTACAAATAACGGTACTTGGAACACTTCTTTTTACAGGTATTGTGATGATGGCAGCAAAACATTTGCACTTTAGTATTGAAAATATTGTTATGATTATTTTGGGAGTAGCTCTTATAGTATTAGAAGCAAAGCGTTTAAAAGCTTTAAAATATCTCAGTACAAAAAAAGAGCATGCCTTAGAAGTTTATAAACCTTTCTCAAGAACTATTTTACAAGTTGAATTTGGCTTGGTTTTATTGATGTCACTCTGGATGTGGTTCGTTTAAAATGATCTACCTCTTCAATGAAAATGCAGACAAAAAACGCTTTAGCATAAAAGGTGAAGATTTTAAATATCTCATAAAAGTCCGCCGTCATGGCGTGGGTGATGAGCTTGGTTTTCGTAACAAAGAAGATATCAAAACACTGCACATCTATAAACTCACAGATATCGAACCCCGAAGTGCCACCTTTGAGCTAATTTCATCGGAGGTTTTGGAGATAAAAGCAAAAAAAGAGCTACACATTGGCTGGTGTGTCATTGACTCTAAGTCGGTCGAAAAAGTGCTTGCATCGCTCAATGAAGTAGGAGTGAGCAAAATTACTTTCATCTACTGCGAGCGCTCTCAGAAAAACTTCAAAGCAGATTTCAAACGGTATGAGCGCATCATCGAAGCTTCCAACCAACAATGCGGCCGCACAGAACTAATGGAGTTTACAACCTGTAAAAATATTGAACTTTTTATAGAAGAAAATCCCGAGACAAAGGTTTTTGACTTTACCGACAAAATGCTGGAGTGTGAAAGTGATTTTCAAACAGTGCTCATAGGTTGTGAGGGAGGATTTTCTCCAAAAGAAAAAGAGTTCCTGAAAAATCAAGAGGTCTTTCGACTTGACACTCCAATGATACTCCGTTCAGAAAGTGCTGCTTTGGCGGTAGCTTCGAAGATACTTTTGTAATTTTGACTTAAACACACAATGTGTGTTATAATGGCTAAATAAAAAGGAGCTGTTATGACTGCAAAAGTAAGAACAAATGTCTATCTTGATGCGGAGATGAAGAAAAAAGCTCAAGAGATATTTAAAGTTTACGGAATGGGTTTAAGCGATGCTTTTAATATATTTTTATCTCAAGCAGTATTAGAACGTGGCATACCTTTTGAAGTGAAAATTCCAAATGAGACCACTGTTGAAGCTATTAAAGATGCACGAAATGGTAAAAATATGACAAAAGTCACTTTGGATGAGCTAAAGGGTTTGAGTGCGTGAAATTGCCATTCACAAGTTTTTTACAAAAGAGCTAAAAAAAGCAAAACTCAACCCAACGAACAGTGCAAAGCTTTTTTTGTATATCTCCCTGCTTTTAAACGACGAAGATTTGCCAAGTGAATCATTAGATCACTCTTTATGCGCAGAATACAAAGATACAAGAGAGTTTCACATAAGTGGAGATTTACTTGTCGTTTATAGAGTTGTGGGCAATACTTTAGAGTTATTGAGAATTGGAACCCATTCTCAACTTTTTAAATAATAATATTTTTACTGTTGTAGGCATTCCTATCGTCCCTGATGGGAATGATGGATATTTTTTTCAATAATTCCAATGAAAATCTCCATCTATTATATTTTTATCCATTAAAACTTGTCTTATTCTTTTGAACTCTTCATTACTAACTGGAAATAAATCAATTATAAAAAACCAATAAGTTTTAAATTTATTTTCTTTTCCAAAACATTAAACTACCACCAAAAAGATTTTTTGAAACAGTTGTTTCCATTTTTGAATACTGTAAAGTTCTTTTATAATTTTTTCCAAATAAATTCAACTCTTTTATTATTTTATCTTCATAAAAAATTAAACTTTTGAAGAATAATAAGTTGAAAAAACTTAAAATAGAAAATATAATTAGTAGTATTCCAAAAAAGTTTGCAAAATAATTATTTACTACCAAAAAGAAAAATAATCCAAATGGTAACCCAAATATTAACCATACAAGTAACATAAATATTCTTCCTAATGGATTGTATTCTATTTTTAGTAGTTCATTCATCATTTTCCTATTCGTGTCTAAAATCAAATATAACTATTCTATCAACAAATATTATAACATAAACGAATCATATGTTAAAAAATAACTTAACACAGAAAATATTAGTTTATTAGGGAATTTATTTTTCGTTCTAATGCTCTGCGTGAGAGGGCATATAGAAATTTTAAGAAAAACTTGGGTATAATTCGCTTCATAAAATTCTGCCCCCATACGGAATTAAAAAATATATAGTTATACGTACACAAGACGTGTAGCAAAAGGTAATGAAATGAAAAAAGGTATTCACCCAGAATTAGTAGATTGTACTGTAACATGTGCATGTGGAAACACTTTTGTAACAAAAAGTCAAAAACCAGAGATGAAAATAGACATCTGTAACGAATGTCACCCATTCTTCACAGGTTCTGAGCGTATGGTTGATACTGCTGGACGTATCGAAAAATTTAAAGCGCGTTACGGCAAAAAATAGTCAAGATTCTGTCTTGTTAAGTCTAATTCCAACTCCTATTGGAAATATAGGCGACATTTCACTCAGAGCCATTGCGCTTTTGAGTGAAGCTGACATACTCCTTTGTGAAGATACCCGCGTCACAAAGAAACTCATCAACATTCTCAAAGAACGTTACAACACCTCTTTTAAAGAAAATCAAAAATTTATCTCCCTGCATTCACATAACGAACAAGCTTTTGTTGAAAAACTTGAACCCTCATTTTTTGAACAAAATATTGTCTATGCAAGTGATGCCGGTATGCCTGGTGTGAGTGATCCGGGACAGACCTTGGTGCGTTACTGCATACAAAACGGAGTGGCATATGATGTGCTCCCGGGAGCAAATGCAGTTCTGACTGCTTTTGTGGCAAGTGGATTTATTGAGACACAGATGCTCTTTTTTGGTTTTTTGGACCATAAAGGCAACTCACGTGAGCAGCAGCTTCAAGAGGCGATGTATAACGGTTACACGACCATTTTATATGAATCACCGCATAGATTAGAAAAACTTTTGCGTGAGATTGACAAGGTGGATGCAAAACGGGAGCTATTTGTAGCTAAAGAGCTGACAAAGAAGTATCAAAAATACCTGCACGCAACCGCTTCAGAGATTCTCACGCAACTAGATGGCAACTTCAAAGGCGAATGGGTTGTGGTCATTCGTGCAGGAGCTGCTCACGCAGCATCTGCTGTCAGTGAGAAAGATATTTTAGCGCTTAATCTGCCGAAAAAAGTACAGGCAAAGTTGATATCGAAAATCACAGGAGAAAACACAAAGGCCTGCTACCAACGCTTACTTGAAAATTAATATTACATTTTTATCAAAATATTTATCTTAGATTTACATTTTGACGCTTTTTTTAGATAAAATACCTGCATGTTAATTTATGCCAAACAACCAATATACTATCTTATCAATAACTATCCACAAAAAATAAAGAGACTTTACCTTGCCAAAGAACTCGATAAAAAAGAGTACTCTCGTCTTATGAAAATGGGATTTGAGATTAAACGCATTCCCAATGAAGCGGCAGTGAAAATGAGCAAAAATGCCAATCACCAAGGCTTTTTGGCTGAGGTTGAGGATTATCTCCCACAGAACTATAAAGATTTTTTTGACAAAGATTTCGTTCTTGTTTTAGCCGGTCTGACTGATGTCGGTAACATTGGGGCTATCATCCGCAGTGCCTATGCACTGGGGGTAGATGCCGTTGTGGCCTGTGGTATTAAAAAGCTTAACATCGAGCCACTGCTGCGTACAAGTACCGGCGCGCTTTTTGACATGCCTTTTGCTGTGGAACATAACATTCATACTGTGCTCAATGACCTGAAGATGTCTGGATTTGTCAGTTATGGTGCAGACATGGGCGGTGAAGATATTCGCAATGCAGAGATAGTGAAAAAAAGAGTGCTTGTTTTAGGTAATGAAGGTGAAGGACTGACATCACGAGTGAGTTCGAAGTTAGATAAGATTGTCAGCATACAAATGACACATGATTTTGACTCGCTCAATGTTAGTGTGGCAGGTGCAATTTTGATGGATAGGATGAGATATGAGTGAAGCTTTAGAAAGACTGAAAGATATTGGCGCGCAGAAGATTTATGAAGATACGCACATTCCGGTTGGGCATGTGCAGGACATTTTGTATGAGAACTTTGACGGGCTGAGTAAGATACAGTTTGTAGGGTTCATCTCTATTTTAGAACGTGAATATGGTGAAGACTTGAGTACTGTTTGTGCGCGTGGTGTTGGCTATTTTGATGAAAAAAATGCTCCAGATGAAGCGATAACTGATGATGCCATCTTTAAATCCTCCTCAAAAAAGAAAAATCTTACTGTTGTTTATATCATTGTTGCCATCGTACTTTTAATTGCTGCTGTTTTTTACACTATGCAATCAGCAAATGACACTCTAAAAAGTGCAACAAAAGAGAATAAAATCATTCAAAATGTTCAGAAAAACATCGCTGATGATGTCAATGGCAGTGAAAATAACAGCAGTGATGACAATGTATCTGCTACAGTAGTTGATACGAACAGTTCAGCAACTTTAGCATTACCTAAAAAAGTAAAAGAGCCAAAAGCAGTTCCTCAGAGCTTAAAAATTATAGCAAGAACAAAAGTGTGGCTGGGGTATGTAAATGTGGCTACAGACCAAAAATATCAAAAAACTTTTGAGGGCGCATTTGAACTTGATCCTGCAAAAGAGTGGCTACTCTACTTTGGGCATGGTTATATTGATGTTGTTGTTGATGGAAAAAAAGAGGAATTTAGCTCAAAAAATACACTAAGACTCCATTACCAAGATGGGAACATTACAAAGATCTCCATTAATGATTTTAAGAAGTTAAACAGAGGTAATACATGGTAAAATTTTTACTTTCACTCCTGCTGCTCAGTAGTTTTGCTCTCGCGCAAGATGAAGCGGCTTTAGGAGAGGTGAGTGTTCAAGAAGATCCTCTGACAACAAAAATCAAAAGCTTTTTAAATGAAAAAACATATGAAAACAACAAGGGCTTTATCAATGTTATCTTTGACCCAAAATCAGCGTTTTATGAAAATGACAGAGTCGATGCAGTAAAAGTTGTTCAAACACTCAAAGAGAATGGTCTTTTAAAGCTTTTTTTTAAAAAACCTCAAGAGTTTCGACTCAATTTCAAGACGAGCGGTTCGCCAATATTTTTTGTAAAAATCATGAGTGATACACTTCGAAGCATCGGCTATTACCGTTATGTGACAACTGCTTCAACGCTTGACTCTTCCGAGTTTACATGGAGTATTAATCTCACGTCAGAGTATGCAACAGATCCTCTGGTCTTACAAAAACAACTACAAAAAAGTGCTTGTGACATCATTGACATAGAGCGAAACAACTCAAAAGAGTGGAGCTATATTATTGATATTTCCAATGCAAAGCTCAATGTAAGGACTTTAGAAGATGGCGAGAAAGTAACACTCAAACGCTCTTTGTATGCGCACTGGCTAAATGTTTCAAAGATTCGAAGATTGAAAATCCAGAGTACAAGACGCAACAGATGGTACCCTTACATTGCCTATTATGACAGCTCTTTGCATCTGGTGAAAATCATAAAAAGAGAAAAAATCTATAGAGAGATTTTGCTCAATATTCCAAAAAATGCGACCTATATCAAAATTTCTGACCTTTATACACTTAAAAATGTTCGGGATGCATTAGTGCTGTTGCCTCAAGGAGCACGCTAGTCATTGTTGTCTGGCGCTTATTATCTTATTCTAAACATTTTTCGCTAAAATAGCATTAATATTTTCAATAGGGTTCAATATGTTTGATGAGTTTAAATTTAATAGGGTTGAGAGACTTCCAAAGTATGTTTTTGCGGAAGTAAATGAGATTAAAATGGCTGAGCGCCATGCAGGAAAAGATGTCATAGACTTTTCTATGGGGAATCCTGATGGACCTACTCCAGAACACATTAGAAACAAACTTGTTGAATCTGCCCAAAAAACAAAAACCCATGGTTACTCTACTTCCAAGGGTATTCCCAAACTTTTAAAAGCGATAGCTGACTGGTATGAAAGCCGTTATGACTGCGTGTTGAATCCTGAGACAGAATGTGTCGCGACAATGGGTTCTAAAGAGGGCTATGCACACCTTACATATGCCATTACTAATCCGGGTGATGTGGCAGTTGTTCCAGACCCAACATATCCAATTCATGAGTACTCTTTTATTTTAGCAGGTGGGAATGTCATTAAGTTCGGCATCGAGTTCGATGAACATTACAGACTTGATGAAGATAAGTTTTTTGAAAATTTAGAGAAAGTTTTTAAAGAGAGCTCTCCAAAACCAAAATTTGTACTTGTCAATTTCCCGCATAATCCGACAACAGCGACGGTAACACCGGAATTTTATGAGCGTCTTGTGGCTATGGCAAAAGAGAAACGATTTTATGTCATCTCTGACATTGCGTATGGTGACATCACATTTGATGGGTATAAAACACCTTCAATTATGCAGGTAAAAGGTGCAAAAGATGTAGCGGTTGAGTCTTTTACACTCTCAAAATCTTACAATATGGCAGGATGGCGTGTTGGTTTCTTCGTTGGAAATCCAAAACTCATCGGTGCACTTCAGAAGATAAAATCATGGCTTGATTATGGGATGTTTACACCTATTCAAGTTGCTGCGACTGTGGCACTTAACGGTGACCAGCAGTGCGTGAGAGATATTACCCAGAAGTATAACCATCGCCAGGAAGTACTTATAGAGGCATTTGGACGTGCGGGTTGGCATATAGAAAAAAATGAGGCGACAATGTTCTCATGGGCAAAGATTCCTGAATGTGTTGCACATTTAGGTTCTTTGGAATTTTCTAAGCGTCTGCTGACAGAAGCGGGTGTTGCTGTAGCACCGGGCATCGGTTTTGGTGAGTATGGTGAAGGGTATGTGCGTATAGCTTTAATAGAAAATGACAACCGTATTCGTCAGGCGGCAAGAAATATACGAGAATTTTTAAAACAGTTTGACGGCTGTAATCAAGAGAGCAAAAAGTAATGATAAAAGTTGGAATCATAGGTGTTGGAACAGTTGGAACAAGTGTAGCAAATATTTTAAAAGATAATGCAGATGTTATAAGTGCACGTGCGGGACGTGACATCGTTGTAAAAAGCGGTGTTGTTAAAAATCTTGCTAAAGAGAGAGGTTTAGATATCACTATTACAGACAATGTCGATGATATCTTAAATGATGATGAAATAGACATCGTTGTTGAACTTATGGGCGGCGTTGATGAACCGTTCGAAGTGGTAAAACGAGCTTTAGAGAGTGGCAAAGCGGTGGTGACTGCAAACAAAGCACTCTTAGCATATCACCGATATGAGTTGCAGGATTTAGCAGGAAATATTCCTTTTGAGTTTGAAGCTTCTGTTGCGGGTGGCATTCCTATTATTACAGCCTTGCGTGACGGACTTTCAGCAAACCACATCGAGTCTATGATGGGTATTATGAACGGCACATGTAACTACATGATGACAAAGATGACTAATGAGGGTGTGGCGTACAATGCCATCTTGAAAGAGTCACAGGATTTAGGCTATGCAGAGGCTGACCCCAGTTTTGATGTTGGTGGGTATGATGCGGCACATAAGCTTCTTATTTTGGCAAGTATTGCTTATGGCATTGATGCAAAACCGGAAGATATCTTAATTGAAGGTATTGAGAATGTGACACAGGATGATATCGCGTTTGCAAAAGAGTTCGGTTATGCTGTCAAACTGCTTGGAATTGCAAAAAAAGACGGTCATGAAGTAGAGTTGCGTGTACATGCCTGTTTGATTAAGCAAGAGGAGATGATTGCAAAGATAGATGGTGTGATGAACGGTATCTCTGTTGTGGGTGACAAAGTGGGTGAGACACTCTACTATGGACCAGGTGCGGGTGGTGATGCGACAGCTTCAGCAGTTGTGGCAAATATCATCGACATTGCAAGAAGTGGAAAATCTACACCAATGCTTGGTTTTAACCGTCCAATGGAAGGCAATACTTTAACACTTAAATCATCTCAAAATATTGAGTCAAAATATTATCTCCGCGTGAATGTCTCAGATAGAGCCGGAGTCCTTGCAAGATTGACGAAAATTTTTGAAACACACAATATTTCCATAGAGACAATGCTGCAGCGTCCGAGTGAAAATGCAAGTGCCAACCTGCTTATATCTACGCATATTGCAATCGAAAAAGATATTCAGGCGATGATGTCTGAGCTTGAAGCACTTGACTTTGTCAATGCAAAACCTGTTATGATCAGGATAGTATAAGCGCAAGATGAAAATCTTAATTACTGGGGCAAGCAGCGGTTTAGGTGCTGAGTTTGCACGCCAGTATGCTTTTGGTGAAAATGAACTGATACTCCTCGCTCGCAGAGAGCACAACCTCCAAGAACTCCAGCGTGAACTTACTCCCAAATGTAAAAATGTAGAAATCATTGTTGTCGATGTCAGAGATTTTAAGCTGTTACAAGAAAAAATAGATGCTATTGGCAGTGTTGATATGGTCATACTTAATGCTGGCATATCACTTGGGCATAGTGGAGAGATTCCGACAATAGAGGAGTTTCAAAAGCTTTTTGATATTAATGTGCTAGCAAATCATGCTATTTTGGAAGTGCTTATGCCGAAGCTGCGTGAGCAGAGAAGCGGCAAGGTAGTGTTTATCTCCTCTTTGGCCTCCCTTTTCTCTATGCCTTCATCAAAAGTCTACTCCTCTTCAAAGCGTGCTTTAAATGCGTATGCTGAAGGAATTCGTTATAAATATGCACCCTATGGAATCAAAGTTATCAACATACTACCGGGATTTATAAAAAGTGAGTTGACAGATAAAAATGATTTTGCAATGCCGTTTTTATTGGGTACTCAGCAGGGTGTTACAAGAATGAAAAAGGCGATAGACAAGGGCAGGGAGTTCTATGCTTTTCCGCTTAGATTTTATTTAATCATCAGGTTTTTTAATCTGCTTCCGTCAGCTTTAAGTCAAAGGATTGTAAACTATCTTAATTCGTAAATTCCAGATTTAGTAGAACAAAATTTTCAAGAATTATATTATGAGGACAAATCCTCCCTTGGCTCACGAGCCTCAGAATATAATTCTTGAAAATTTTAAGGAACATAAATCTTGTTCATAAGTAGTTAAGGGTGGTAAAATGGAAAATATAGAAACAATAGACAGTGTATGTACCTACTGTGGTGTAGGGTGTGATATAGCGGCTCATGTAGATACAAAAGAGAATAAGATTAAGAAGATTTTTGCTCATCCTGATGGGGTGGTCTCACAGGGAAAGCTCTGCATTAAGGGCAAGTATGGGTATGATTTTGTGGATGCGGATGATAGACTGAAGATTCCGCGAATTCGCAAAAGCTTTTTAGAGAAAAATCCTGAAATCAAAGCAGCCGTCCGCTCTGCATTGGTCGATTTTGACGCAACTTGGTATGAGTGTGACCTTGATGCTGCTACGACTGCATGTACAATGAAACTTAAAGCGATTCAGGCAAAATATGGACGTAAATCGGTGGCTTCCATCGGGGGGGCGCGTACTTCTTGTGAATCATCTTACCTGTTTCAAAAGTTTACCCGCCATACGCTGGGCTCTCCTCACGTAGACAACTGTGCACGTGTCTGCCACTCTCCATCGCTTAAAGGAATGCGTGCGACCATTGGTGAAGGGGCTGCTACAAATCCTTACAATGACATCTACAACACGGAATTTATGATAGTTATCGGCTCCAACACTACAGAAGCACACCCTATTATTGCAAATCGTATTTTGGATGTGGCGCGTGAGAGTGATAACTTGGCAGTTTTTGATGTGCGTGAAATTAAGCTGCACCGTTTTGCAAAATACAAGGCAATTATGCCGCATGAAGCGAACCTTCTCATTTTAAATATGCTCGCTTACGTCATCATCGATGAAGAGCTGTATGATGAGAATTTCATTGCGGACAGAACAAAAGGGTTTTTAGATTTTAAAGAGAAGATTTTAAATGATCCGTGCGCAAATCCTGACTATTTTAAGACAATAGAAGGCTACGAAGATCTCTCCAAAATGGTGCGTAAAGTGGCACGTGAATATGCGCTGAAGAAGTCAATGATTTTTTGGGGTCTGGGTATCACAGAGCATCTTGACGGCTCGTATGCGGTTATGGCCATCACGCACTTGGCACTTATGACAGGAAACATCGGAAAACCCGGAGCTGGATTGATGCCGCTTCGCGGGCAGAATAATGTGCAGGGAACATGTGACATGGGAATGCTTCCATACTACGACCCTGATTATCAAGAGCCAAAAGAAGTTGGTCTGATGACACCTGAACTTGTCGATGAGATGTTAGAGGGTAGACTCAAAGCGGTGCTTAACGTGGGCGAAGACCTCACGCATATCCACCCAAATCTCAATAAAATTGACCGTGCATTTGAAGAGTTGGAACTCATTTTTGTGCAGGAACTTTTTATGACAGATATCGCAAATCGTGCAGACATTGTTGTCGGTGTAAAATCGGCATATGAGAAAACGGGTGTTTATGTGAATGCTATGAGAAGGCTGCATCTCTCGCAACCACTTGTAAAATCAGACCTGCCGGATGATTGGGAAGTGCTACAGATACTTGATAATAAGATGGGTGGTAGTGCTGATTATAAATCGAGTGAAGATGTTTGGAGCGAAGTGCAACGCGTAGCATATAGACGTTTTAGCGGAGCAGACTACCACAGACTTAAAAAACATCGTAAACGCGGTCTGCAGTGGCCTGTTCACACCGAAGATACACCTATTTTGCATCAGTTGGACTTTAGAACAGATGACGGTTATGGGTATTTTAAATATCATCAGTATCAGTTGCGTGGAATGATACAAGAGATAAAAGAGAACAAACTTCAAGGCTATCATCTTACAACCGGACGAACACTCGCACACTATAATAACGCCGCACAGACAAAACGTTCTGACAAACTCAATGACAGATACTCTGAAGATATTTTACTTGTATGTGAAGAGGACGCCGCAGATTTTACAAGCGAGAAAGTGATACTCAAAAGTGAATATGGAGAGACACAAGCGCTGAGGGTTAAAATTACCGACAAAGTACAGCCAAAAACTCTCTTTGTCACATTCCATCATGCAAAAAGCAGAATCAATGCACTTTTTGGAGATGCAAGAGATGAGCTTATATTGACGGCTGCATTTAAGACTATTAAAGTCGAAGTTATTAACTGCTGAAAATAGAGGGGTGTAGTTTAAAATGGAAAGTAGTTATAGCAGAGATAAGCATAAACAAGAAAATGAAAAAATTAATTTAGAGTGTCCTCACTGTTCAGAAAGCAATAGTATTAAACTTTCAAAGCAAATAGAGTGTAAAAAATGTCATAAATCACTCGGTGGGCATTTTTATAAAAGTGTTGTGTTGTCTGCCGGATTATTACTTGGTATGGGTGCTGTTGGTGGTGCTTTAATAGATGATACTGTGAATCTTAACAGAGCTTCTGTTCGAACTGAATACAAAATGATGAAGACATGTATCGATGAATTTAAATATAGAGATGGATATAAACCTGCAAGAAATAAGTGTTTTGATGTTGTTGAATCAATGAGTGGTGTTTTAGATGCAGAAAAAGCAAGATTTTATGGTAGAGAAGGATTGAAAAAAGAGTTAAAACAGAGATATGATGCTAATTAATCAAACCAATGCTCATAAGATTCATCTTCTAAAAGCTCTTGATCAATGTATTCAGCATCTAGGAATTTAATATAATCTTTTATTTGGTCAATTGTCCTTTGTTGAGGAGCCCTTTTTAATGCTTTTAGTTGATTTTTTTGTTTTTTAATTCTATGGTATATTTTTTCGGAGTCGTTTTCACTTCCCTCGTGGTATTTTTCCCATTTTTTAGAAAAACTTGATAGGTTAAGATTTTCTTTTTTAAGTAAAATTTCAAATCTTTCCCACAATTTTTGATATTTTTCCATTTTTGTATCCATATCTGTATCTCCTATTTTTATATACTTACGCTGTTCATATGAAATAAATAACATTAATTGGCGTCAATTATAACAGATAAATGAAAAGGAAAAAAGATGTTGGATATAAAAACTGTATTACATTGTGGAGGTTGCCCAGATTGGGTTGAAGATAGAGATTTGTGTGATGAAGATTGGGTACAAGAGCGATGGGGAGA
>JALUWT010000012.1 GCA_027019325.1 Sulfurimonas sp. | reverse complement strand
GAGCTACTTTACAGCAGGTGTAAAAGAGGTTCGTTCTTGGACAATCAGAAAAGGTTCAACTGCTCCAAAAGCAGCAGCAGTAATCCATAATGACTTTGAAAAAGGTTTTATCCGTGCAGAAGTAATAGGCTATGAAGATTTCATCGCCTGCGGTGGAGAAGCTGGAGCAAAAGATGCAGGAAAAATGCGTCTTGAAGGAAAAGAGTACATCGTTCAAGATGGCGATGTAATGCACTTCAGATTTAATGTTTAAATTTTAAATTCTAAGGAGAAAATCATGAAGAAGCTTGAGTATGTAGGCCCAAAACCTTTAATATCTCACAGAGGCATAGATTTTGATAAAAATCAGGATGACAAATTTAATGTTCTTCCTGTGCTAATTGAACTCATAAAAGCGCTTGATCATGATTACTTTGAAGACAAACAATACACCTTCGAAGCCCACCCAAAAGAGCTTAGCTACACAGAACTCATGCAAAATCTACAACACTACTGCCCTCATTTAGAAGATTTAATGCAAGTAGAAACTTCTCATGTAGAAAATCATATGCAAGATGAAGTAGTGAGAATAGGTGAAAGTCAAACACTCAATACAGAAGAGAAAGAGATTTTTAAAAATAACCTCAAAATCATGCATGATTATCTTCTGCAATTTGCTCTCAATCAAGCTGTTTACAACTGTGCTTTAAAAAAACTAGCTGAGCTTGTAACAAAAGATCATATTGATTACATTAATGTGCCGTTGTTTCAAAAATATGCCTATGTACTTCATAATCTGCAAGCTATTTTAAAAGAACAACAACATCCAATCGACACACAATTGGACTTTATTGAAAAAGATGAGAAAGTTATTGCTCAACTCAAGGTAATTAACCTAATTTAGCGATTGTATCTCCAAATTTTACTTTATCTCCGGCTTTTACAAGCAGCTTTTCAAACATATCTTTTTCGGAGAGTATTACGATGGTAGAACCCATCTCAAAACATCCAAAATCATCACCTTTGTCCAGATAAAGATCTTTAAATGTATATACCTGCTCTCCCACTACATCGGCATCTGTTTGAATACGGGTCTCGAAACTCACTTTCATCACACCAACATTTAAGGCACTTACTAAAACCATATAAAACTTTTTGCCTTCCATAGTTTCGCATTGCAGCACGACTCTTTCATTTTCTATGAAAAGATTCAAACGTTTTTTAAGTGATGGCAAATTGACAGGATAAAATTTTCCAGGGATATGCACCGCTTTTAAAACTTTCATATTCATAGGAATATGGTATCTGTGATAATCTTTTGGAGAGAGATAAAAATTCATAAAATCTCCATCATGCATAGTATCTTTTTCATCCTGTGTGAAATTTTCTCCTAAAAGTTCATCTGTTTTATAGCGCATTCCTTTTATCTGGAGTGCGTAATCACTTTTCAATGCTCCACACTCTGAGATCAAAGAATCACAAGGCGAGATGAAGTCCGATGCATCCAAAGAGAAGTGACGCAGCTCTTTTAAATGTCTTGTAAAGAGCGCATTGAGACTTTTGTAGGTCTGGGGTGCGTGAAACTCACTCATATCAAGTCCCATTAGCCCTACATAACTCCTGTTTACTATGTTTTGAAACCAATGTGGGAACTCACGTGAGGCGAATTTTCCAAATGTCTGTGATATTAAACTTGTTATATGTTTTTTTTTCATTTTATCCCTTTAATTTTCTCTTGGCTATCTCTTCTAATAAAACTGTTGCATAAGAGCCCTTTGGAAGTGAAAAGTTAAGCTCATATTGCGCTTCTACAGGGTTAAATCGCCCCTCTATTTCTGTTGGATATATCCACGCATAGCGTCTTGCACCATCAGCATTTATCTCATCATCATACTCTTTTTCAATCTCCCGTGCCAATGCATTTGCATGTGTTGCTTTTTTCCCACACAAAAGTCCTGTAACACTGATGTTTCTTTCATTGAAGCGTTTCACATCATCTTCATCACCAGAAAATTCAAAGAGTCTTCCATGCGGATAATGTTCCATAATATCACCATCAATAAGTTTAAAAAGGTGCTGCTGTTTTTTCATCTTCTGAAGCTCATGGTTTGGTAAATTAAGAAGTGATTCAAGTTCGTTGACACTAAAACTTGCAACGAGTGAATTTATTTCCAGTCTGCGTGAGAGCCAAAGATTGAAAAGGTGTGACTGGTAAGCATTGATAAGCAGTTTTTTCACTCTTGGATTACGCTCTCGTGCCTCCCCTTTTGCAAGCTTTTCTCCTAAAATATGATTATCTCCGTCATTTCCAAAACGCTGATACCCAAAAAAGTTTGGAATCCCCTGTTTATCAATATTTTTAAGTGCTTCATCTATTTTTACAGCTGCTGTAGGGTTAACCTTTTTGAGTTTTATATAAAAACGGTTGCCTTTTAAGTGCCCTATTTTAATCTTGTTGTTGTGATATGTTTTAGAAATTATTTTTATGCCGTCAAAATTAAAATTTTCCAGTGCCTCTTCATACTTTTTATGCACAGAGATGTATTGCTTTGTCATTGCATGCTTGTCTTTAAGCCCAGCATAGCCAATCTCTCTGTTTTTAATACCTAAATATCTGGCAATCTGGCCTACCATCTCGTTAGTTGATAGGTTCTTTTTTCTCACAAATAAAATAAGATGCTCGCCCTCCCCGCTAAATTCATAAAGAGGAATCTCTTCAACTACGAAATCCCGTGCTGTCTGTTTAAAATGAAACGCAATGCTTGCGTGAGCAAGCGAATAAAATCTATCCATATTATTTTTTCCTAATGTTTTAAAATATCTTAAAAATGATGTGCTTGACATCTGTTTGTATATCTGTTGCGTGAGGCTACAGCAAAACAAGTGAGTTTTGTTCTACTTTGCTTCGCACGTCTTAAAACTGCTTTTTTATCTCTTTTGTCAAAGGCTACAAGCATCTCATACTCTTCACCGCTGCACCCTCTGCTTCTGGGTATTTTTTCTAAAAAGCGAATACCTTGTCCGTTTATTTTGAGTATTTTATCTAAATCACTAAAGAGTCCGTCAGAAATATCCATTCCTGCTTTTAAATACCGTGCCGTTCTCTCTACAAATGCTTCACGCAACACAATATTTACGAACTTGGATTTTTGATGGATTTTTCCACCATTGAAGAGTTTTTTCAAATCTTTAGCACTTCTTCCTAAATCTCCAGTATGAGCTAAACAGTGCCCTTCTCGAATTCCTTTACGAAGCAGTGGTTTTTTCGTTTGTGAAATTACCGTAATTGTAATATCAAGTTTTGTGTTACTAATTGTATCGCCACCAATAATTTCTATATTATAACATTTTGCAACATCTTTGAAGCCATTTGCCAACTCCTGCATCTCTTTTTTTGTCATACTTCCAGGCATCGCAACACTCAGCAATACATAACAAGGTTTTGCATTCATAGCAACAACATCAGAAATGTTCACCAGCATCGCCTTCTTGGCTATCTGATAATAACTCATCCACTCCTTTTTAAAATGAACATCTTCAAAAAAAGCATCTTTAGAATAGACAAAATCATCTATAACAGCTGCATCATCACCTATGTGTTTATTGTTAAAAAGTGATATAAAATAATTTTCTAAATTCAAAATTCCTCTTTCTACTTAAGCAAATCTTAATCGCAACCGATATAGAATAGTAAGCAATTATAACATTTTTAGGAAAACTATCATATGAAACACTCGATTAAGAAGATATTTCAGAATCTGAACACTTATCTACTTTTTGTTCTTTTTGCTGCAACATTTGGATTATTAAGTATATTTGAGCATACTCTCTCGTTTGACAAAGTAGATAATCTCGTCAATCAAAAGCAAATAATCTCATCTTTAACAAAACTAGACAAAAGTGATTTAGAATTAGCGCTTATACTTTTTAATGGAAAAAGCACACGTCTCCATCAAAAGATAGACAAACTTCACACTTTTTATAAATATGCCTATATGGAAAAATATCTACTAGGGAATCAAGAAGAGTATCTTGCAGATTTAGATAAACTCTCAAAACTGACAGATAGTTTTAATATGGCGGCACAAAAATATTATGTCGATACAAAAAATAGAGAATTAGATGCAAAAGCAAAAAAGCATCTTAATATCGCCTTTGCAAATATCAATAGTCAAATTGACACTATCCTTCTTAGGAACATTACATACAATGAAAAAAAATTCAAGTATATCCGCTATGCTGTAATTATCACTTTCATACTCATTTTACTTGCGACAATCTACTATAGAAGAGCTCTGAATGCTATTTACAAAGATATTGAATTTTTACATCAGATGAACAAAAACAGAAAAACATACAATATTTACTCTCAAGAAGCAGATGCTATCTCTCTGCGTATGAATAGAAAAAGTGTTTCTAATGATAACCCGGATATGCTTGACCCTGTGACAGATATTAACAACTACAAAGGAATGATAAGTACATACTCCATCAAAAAAAGTGTAAAAGATAGTAACTTTACATCTGTAACAGTTTTGGAGATAGATAATTTTTCAAAAGCAAACAGAGTATTCCCTCAGGATGTCACGCAGGCCATACTCAAAAAAGTTGCCTACACTATATCTTTGCACGAACAACCTATTGATGTTATAGCGAGAACAGATTACAATCAGTTTACAATTATCTTCTCCCGTTCTTCAAAAGAGCAATCCTATAAAGATGCAGAACTCATTCGTGAAAGTATTGCCGAACTCAAATTCAATATTCCAAGCCAAGGCTCTACACAGATAACTGTCAGCGGCGGCTTTATCATCAAACCAAATAACACTTCACTCGAAGAGGCCATCAAACAGGCTAAAGAGATTTTACGTTATGCACAGTCACTTGGTACAAATAAAATTATGCAGACAAGAGACTTAGCCCAAAGAGACATGTAATATTATATTAGTTGATATGTCTCAAATGGTAACAAACTAAAACTTCCTATACACAAAGACAACATTTAACCTGCACTAAGGCTAGTTGCGATACAATCAAAATTATTTTAGTTCTTTATTGAAGGATGGGTTAATGAGTATTCCTATTTATACTTACGATGCAATTGTTGTTGGTGCAGGTCTTGCGGGATGTGCAGCAGCGAGAGAGTTGCAAAATGCAGGAAAAAAAGTCGCTGTAATTACAAAATTACATCCACTGAGAAGTCACTCAGGTGCAGCTCAAGGTGGTATCAATGCAGCATTTAGTGATGAGGATAGCGTTGAGCTTCATGAGTTTGACACAGTAAAAGGATCTGACTACTTGGCAGATCAAGATGCAGTTGAGTTTATGTGTCAAAAAGCACCCGAAACTATTCGTTGGGCAGAAAGAATGGGAGCTGCATTCAGTAGAACTCCTGATGGGAAGATAGCACAACGTCCTTTTGGCGGGCAGTCTTCTCCTCGCGCATGTTATGCAAAAGACAGAACAGGTTTAACGCTTCTTCAGACTGTATATGAGCAGGCTGACCGTGCAGGTGTTAAGTTTTGGGATGAGTGGTATGCAGCGGACATCATCTATAAAGATGGAAAAGTTTCTGGTGTTGTAGCATTTAACATTCGCGATATGCAGATGGCAATTTTTAATGCAAAATCAGTCATGTTCGCAACAGGCGGATATGCTCGTGCATATAAGATCAACTCCAACGCTCACGCAAATACAGGTGACGGACTTTCCATTGTTGCGCGTCATGGTCTTCCTTTAGAAGATATGGAGTTTGTACAGTTTCACCCATCTGGACTTTCAGGAAATGGTGTTTTAATCTCTGAAGCAGCTCGTGGTGAAGGTGGAAGGCTTTTCAACTCTAAAGGTGAGCGTTTCATGGAAAAATATGCACCAAATGCACTTGAACTGGCTTCGAGAGACGTTGTTGCCCGTGCTATTCTTAATGAGATTCGTGAAGGTCGTGGTGTTGGTCCAAGAAAAGATGCAGTATTTCTTGATGTAACACACCTTGGAAAAGATTTAATTATGGAAAGACTCCCTGAGTTGCGTGAGCTTGCTATCACTTTCTTAGGTCTGGACATGATAAAAGAGCCTATTCTTATCTCTGCAACTGCACACTACTCTATGGGTGGTATTCCTGTTGACATTGATGGTCATGCTCGACTGAACAATGAAGAATTTATTGAAGGTTTTTATGCAGCCGGTGAGTGTTCTTGTGTATCTGTTCACGGTGCAAACCGTTTAGGTGCAAACTCTGTACTTGAAGCGATTCTATTTGGTCGTTTTGTTGGTAAAACAATGGTCACTGACATCGATAACATTGAACTGCGTCCTGCAAATGAAAAGGATGCACAGAGAGCTTTAGACGAAGTAGCTTTTCTCTTAGATAATAATGGAGATGAAAAAGTCCCTACTCTCCGTGAAGAGCTACAGCAGTGCATGACAACAAATGCCGGTGCTTTTAGAACACAAGAGACACTTCAAATTGCAGTAGATAAAGTAAAAGAGCTGCGTGAGCGTTTCAAAAATATCCGTATTCAAGATAAATCAACTGTATTTAATACAGAACTTCAAGAAGCCATCGAATTTGGGCATATGCTTGATTATTCACTCTTTATCGTTGAGAGCGGTATCGCTAGAAAAGAGAGTCGTGGTGCACACTACAGAGAAGATTATCAAACACGTGATGATGAAAACTTCTTAAAACACACTATGGCCTATATGGATGAAAATGGAAATATCAAACTTGACTATATGGATGTTATCCTTGGCAAGCATAAATTACAAGAAAGAAATTACTAAGGATAACTTATGAGTACACATAAAATTACTACACAAAAAGTAAACTTCAAAGTATTTCGTTTTAATGCTGATAAAGATTACTTGCCATACTATGAAAATTATGACATGGAAGTAACTTCAGAAGAAGTTGTTTTAGATATTTTAAATAGAATTAAATGGGATCATGACGGAAGTTTTTCCTACAGACGATCATGCCGTCACGGTATATGTGGTGCATGTGCCATCAAAGTAAACGGACGTTCAACTCTTGCATGTAAAGAGAGTATGAATGATATGGTTGATCTTTTTGGCAATGAGCTTACTATTGAACCGTTAAGCGTTAAACGTGCAATCAAAGATATGATTATAGATAAAGGTGATTTCTGGGAGAAACATGAAGCTGTTACACCATACGTAGTAGCAGACATTGATGAAAATCCAGAATCTGAGAATCTCATCTCTCCAGAAGATGCAAATGCACTTGATGATGCTGATTTATGTATTCAATGTGGTGCTTGTCACTATGCATGTCCTGCTGTTGCCATTAATGAAGACTTCTTTGGTCCCGCTGCTTTTGCTGCTGCATATAGATTTGAAGCGGATGTTCGTGATAATGCAGGTTCAAGACTTGCTACTGTAAACGCTGAAAAACAGGGTGTTTGGGACTGTGTAAAATGTTTTGAGTGTGCGGAAGCATGTCCAAAAGAGATTAACCCAATCGCAAAAATCACAAAACTCCATCAGATGGCCTTCCAAGAAGGAATTGCACAGAACAATGTTGCAGTCCGTCACGCAGTCGGCTTCAAAAAATCTATTGAAAAACGTGGTGTACTTGATGAAGGTGGATTGGTTCTTTACTCAGAAGGTCCTTCAATCGTTAAGCACATTCCAGTTGCATTACGTATGTTTGCAAAAGGGAAAATAGCAATGCCATGGGCAATACCAACATCAGATAATATGGATGAGATTAAAAAACTTGTAGAATCTTCATCTACTGCAAAGTTTTAGGAGTAATATAAATGAAAAAATTAAAATATGCACTTTTTACAGGATGTACAGCAAAACAGAGTACTCCTGAGCAAATGATGTCTACAATGGCAGTTGCCGAAAAACTTGGAATTGAACTTATAGAACTCACAGAAGCATCATGTTGTGGTGCTTCTCACCTTCAAGATTATGATGAGTTTTTATCACTGGTTCTTAATGCCAGAAACATTGCCTATGCAGAGAAACATGGTCTGACAATGGTTACTATCTGTAATACGTGTCAACTCAACACTGCTATGACAAAACACAAACTTGATAATGATGCGGTACTCAAAGCAAAAGTCAATGAAAAGCTTGCAGAAGTTGGGCTAGAGTACAAAGGTACTTCTGCAGTAACACACTTCTTATATGCAATCATTGATGACATTGGACTTGACAAAATCAAAGAGATGGTCGTCACGCCACTCAGCCAGTTTAACATTGCTCCTTTTTACGGATGTCACAATATCCGTCCATCAGAGCTTCAAAATGAGACACATAAATCAAATGAAAATCCTTATAACCCCACATCACTAGATGATTTAATTATCGCCTGTGGTGGTAAAAATGTTGATTATGAAGAGAAAAATAAATGTTGTGGTTTCCACGTTGAGCTTCAAGCACCTCATACTGCAGCAGTATTAACTGGAAATGCAATTGCCGGTGCAATGGATGGAAATGCGGACTGGATGGTAACACCATGTCCACTCTGTCACTTAAAACTTGACACACAGACTGCTCACGCATCTGAAGCTATCGGACGTGAGGTAGAGCTTCCTGTGCTTCATATGCAGCAAATGGTAGGACTTGCACTTGGCTGTTCTACTGCAGAGCTTGGTCTTAAACACCACTTAGCGAAAGTTGATTTCGTCTAATTAAACTTCTTTTTATCCCACTTTTTTGTGGGATAACTTTCCAAACAACCCAGCATCAGGACTTATAATGTCAGATTCAATAGAAATCATCTCATGGAATGTCAATGGTATTCGAGCTGTAGCAAATAAAGAAGCACTCAAATGGATAGATGAAAGAGATACAGACATCCTCTGTCTTCAGGAGATAAAAGCACAAAAAGAGCAGATTCCCGACAATCTATTTGAAAAAAATTTTACTGAGACTATCATCAACTCAGCTGAGAAAAAGGGCTACAGTGGCACTGCAACTTTTAGTGCAATAAAAAGTGATTTTCACTCTACATGTCCAGAGATTGATTATACACACGAAGGCAGAATTATAGAGACGCATTATGAAGATATTGTTCTCTTTAATGTCTATTTTCCTAACGGGCAAAAAAATGAAGAGCGGCTTGCACATAAAATGAAGTTTTATGATGACTTTTTAGCACATTGTGAAGCTCTGCGTGAGGAAGGCAAAAGTATCATCATCTGTGGCGATGTCAATACTGCACATCGTGAAATAGATCTAAAAAATCCAAAAGCAAATGCAAAAACTTCGGGGTTTCTTCCAATTGAAAGAGAGTGGATAGACAAATTTTTAGAACATGGATACATTGATACTTTTCGATATGTAAACGGAGATGAAGCGGACAGATACAGCTGGTGGTCCTACCGTGCAAATGCACGGCTTAGAAATGTGGGCTGGAGAATTGATTATTTTTTTATCTCTGAGGATCTAGCAGAAAATCTTGAAGATGCTTTTATCTTGGACTATATAGAAGGGTCTGACCACTGCCCTGTCGGTATTCGCATAGTATTCTAAAAAAGATTACTTATAATCTCTCACACAGATTGCAAGATATTTATCACACTTGTCACTTATTGAGTCATGGCCGTTTCCACTGTAAATAGTATGGGCGCTTAAATCATCATTTTTATCAGGGCTTGCACTCCAATAAAGAGCATTTTCAAAATGAGAAAACTGCTTTTTAAGTTTTTTGTTCTTTGAGAGTGCTGTGAGTTCCTCTTTTGTAGGCATTCTCCAATCATGAAAACCACCAAGTGCTAATTGACTGCAATAGCCTCTAGAGAGTTTCCAGATTAGCTCATTATGCTCTATATTGTCTTGCCACTCTAAACTACTCTTTTTATCAACAACACTATTTCCCTTCGCAAATAATGTAACACTCAAAACCAATAATAAGATTATTAAAATCAATTTCATCTCAAACTCCCTTTTCTCTCTATATGCCATAATAACAGATTACTGTGCAAACTTTGTGCAAGAACTTATTTTGCTTTTGGGCGGAATGCCTTGATGACATCTTCATCTGTTTCAATGAAAGGACCTTCAATTAAATCAATACAATACGGAACAGCAGGAAATACTGCATCTAAGCACTCGCGAATAGACTTTGGTTTTCCCGGAAGATTGATAATAAGAGATTTGCCGCGAATTCCCGCTGTTTGACGAGAAAGAATCGCTGTTGGGACATACTGCAGACTTACCTGACGCATCAACTCACCAAAACCAGGCATCATCTTATCACACACATTTTGGGTAGCTTCAGGTGTCACATCACGCAGTGCAGGCCCTGTTCCACCGGTAGTAACCACCAAACAACACCCTGCTTCATCACAAAGCTCTTTCATAGTAGCCTCAAGAACATCCTGTTCATCAGGAATACATCTGTAAACTATTTCAAATTCACTTTTAAGATAATCTTTCATCGTATCTTGAATTGCCACACCGCTGATATCTTCATAGATACCTTTACTCGCTCTATCACTTGCTGTTATTACGCCTATTTTTATTTCACTCATAATTTTCTATTCCTTTTCATAGTTCTATATTTTTCATTTTTCACAAAAGCACTCTTGCAAGTAGTCTTTTTATATGTAAAACGCAGAGGCTCGTGAGCAAGGGAGGATTTGCCCTCGGAGTTTTACATATAAAAAGACGGATTTACACTCAGCAAAGCTGCAAAAAGTGATTTGCTGCTTTGATATATGTCACCGTTGCCACATCCAAAAAAAATGCTTTTGCCACGTCAGCATCCACTATCTGATCTTCTCCGCCAAGATAAACCTCAATTACAACACCTTTGGCACTCAGTTCAGCCAATTCACCCTTTTCCCACTCATAATAAAGCAGCTCTTTAAGCTCTTCTAAAACCGTTACACTCCGCTCTAGCTCTTTTCTCTCATACGGTAAGAAACAGGCATTTATAAATTGTGAGAGATAAGCATCTTCATTTTTTCTGTATGCCATAAGCTGCAGACGTTTAAACTTCTCATCTTTGCTTTGAAAGAATGCAGGAGAAAAAAGCTGCAAAGTATCGACCCGCTTTCCCTCTTGTAAATCTTTTTTAACAGCTTCTAAAGCTTTGATAGAACCATAACTAAAACCACAAACAGTGTAAGCACTCTCTTTTATATAAGGAGCAAAAAAATCTGCTTCATTCTGCAGAGAAAAACCGCTAAAAAATCGCATTGATATACTTTTTAACCTCTTCTTTTGTTATGCTCTCACGCTCTTGAAGTACACTCTCAATGTTTTGCATAACTTCACCTAAAGACTCTAAAAGAAGTGTTGTCTCTTCATAAAGACGTTTTAACATAAACTCTTCTTCATTTGCTTCAGGGATAAGTGATGTACCCATGCCATACTCTTGACACATTTTAAATGTTACCTCTTTTGCCTCATCTATGTCCGATTTTGCACTGCTTGCATGCTCTTTGTACTTCATATCACAAGCGACACTTCCTGCTATGAGCATTTTGACACGTGCTTCTAACTCCTGTTTGATGAATGGTTCATCTGTTGAAGGGGTAAGTTTTTCATTTGAGAGCATTAACTTTTCAAACGGCAAATCAAAGTAAGTTGCCACAACAACTTTTCCGGCCTGATACGTGATGCGGTAGGCTTTTTGTTTTTCATTCAACATCTGCAGTTTTTTCTTGCCAAACATCACCTTGTCTTTGACTTGATAAAAATGCTCAAGTGTAACATGAAAATCATTTTGACGCAGAGCCAAAAGTGCCGCTTCATTAACAAGTGCGGCTAATGCTGCTCCATTAAAACCTACTGTCATGTTTGCAATTACCTTAACATCAAGTTCATGCGGCACTTTGTCAAGATACTTGAGTAAAATAGCTTCACGTTCTCTCTTTGTTGGTAACTCTACAAAAACACGTCTGTCAAATCTTCCCGCACGCAACAGTGCAGAATCCAAAACATCTATCTTGTTTGTTGCAGCAACTACCATAACACCACTTGAGCCCTCAAAACCATCCATCTCAGTAAGGAGTTGATTGAGCGTGGCTTCACGTTCATCATTTCTCTGCCCGTCGCGTTTTTTCCCGACTGCGTCTATTTCATCTATGAAAATAATAGCAGGTGCATTCTTCTTTGCAGCTACAAACAGTTCATGGACACGTTTTGCGCCCATTCCGACATAAATCTGCACAAAAGAGGCACCACTTTGGTAAAAAAACGGCACATCCGCAGCATTGGCAACTGCTTTTGCAATCATCGTCTTTCCAACACCCGGAGGTCCTACAAGAAGTACTCCCCGTGGCATACGCGCACCAAAATTTTTGTAACGCTTTGGATTTTTCATAAAATCAATAATCTCTTCAAGCTCTATTTTTACATCCGAAATACCACCAATATCATCAAAACTGACATCACTTTTAATTGCCTCTATGGGAGTGTTGAGCTCTAACGGTGATGCAGAACTGTTTGCATTTTCGTTCGTTTTAAAATTCAAACTTCCAAAGATACCTCTGTTTTGTAAAAACTTCAAAAGCAGTGAACCAAGACCTAAAAAAAGTACCAAAAATAAGATATAAATAATAATATTTGATTCATTTCCAACTTCTACTTTATAATCAACAAACATACGTGGTGTGACCTGTGATGAAGCAATCTTATAGTAGCCATTTGCAGTTTTAAGATAGACATACTCTTTTGTAACGATGACTTTCTTGACACTCTTATTCTGAAGAAGAGAATTTGCCTGATTTAATGTTATGGCATCGGCATTGTCACGCAGCAGTGCAAAGAGTACAAGTGCAATAATGACAAAAGCAGAGACAATCAGCGCAATCCGATTTGTTTTAGATGTTGGCATAGTTATATTCCTTCTGAACTTCATAATCGGAGACTCTAATCCAGTTCCCTAAAAGATCTTCCTCTGATTTTACCACTATTTTGTTAAAATGCTGGTCAAGACCATGATATAAGCCGCTTTTATAGGACTCTATAAGCACATCAAGTTCTCCCCCAAATGCCTTTCTAAATTCATAATTTTTTGCATTTACAAGCGATTCTATCTCATGCAGACGCTCTTTTGCCACTTTGCCATTCACTTCCGGTTTCATCGTAGCAGCAGGAGTGCCATCACGTTTAGAGTATGTAAAAGCATGCAGGTGTGTCAGCGGCAAAGCCTTTGCATTTTCCATCGCCTCACGCCACAGATCTTCACTCTCTCCAGGAAAACCGGTAATAAAATCAGTCCCTATCGCATAACCCTTCTCAGCCAATAACTCAAAAAGTTCTCTATCTTGTCTATAAACATTTCTGCGATTCATCAGTTTAAGCATCTTAGGTGAAGTGTGTTGCAGTGCTATATGCATATGCTTCTCCATCCACGGCTCGTCAAGAATCTCTTTAAACTCATCACTTATCTGAATGGGCTCAACACTCCCGAGACGAATTCGTCTCACGCCACGAATACGCGAGATTTTCTTCATAAGTTGTGCCAAAGATGTTTTTGTGTCTTGTCCATAAGAGCCGACATTTGTTCCTGTTAAGATAAACTCACCAAAACCATTGAGGGCCAAACGGGAAATCTGCTCTAAGATCCTGCCCTCGTTCATACTGCGTGCATCACCACGCACAAAAGGAATGATGCAGTAAGAACATCTAAAATTACACCCCTCTTGAATCTTGATGAATGCCCTGCTTTTGCCAACAAACTCATCAACGACCATATCATCGATGTGATTCAAATCACCCGGCTCATAAAAAGGCTGCTCTTTTTGTAAAAGCATATCGATTTTCTGTTTTTCACTCTGCCCGAAGACTCCGTGAATACGCCCCTCACGCAAGAGTGATTCACCTTTTGTATGTGCTCCGCACCCTGTCAGAAAAAGCTTTTTCTCATCCCCTTTTTTCTCTAATTGTGAAATGTAAGAACGGACATGGGTATCAGCACCGTTTGTAACCGTACAGGAGTTAATGACAACTACATCTGCTTCTGCTTCATTCTCCGTTATCTCATACTCTTTAAGCGAGCTCATCATCACCTGGGAGTCATAAAGGTTTGTACGGCAGCCAAAAGTTTTAAAGTATACTTTTTTTGCCATTACACTATCTCATTATTATGTGCAACAGGCTCTTCACTCTGCATAGAGACATGAAGTTTTTGTGTTGGGTATGCGATGGTTATGTCATCTTCTGCATTAAAAGCATCGACAATTTCGCTCGATATAACGCTTCTGAGTGTCAACGTTCCGTAGGCATTTGTCAAGTACCACGCTTCAATGTCAAGTCCATTTGCTTCTATAAATGAGTAGATTCTCGGCTCAACATTTGTATTTTTTAAACTATAGTGCTGACGCAGTTTGTTTAACTGCTTTCTTGTGATGTCTGTATACCCTTTGGAGTACTTTTTTGTTATCTCTTTGACAAGATGCATCGCCTTTTTGTGGTTGGAATCAAACGTGATGGTAATCTTCACTCCGTCCCAGACTGTTTTTAAAGAGTAGTGCGTATAGTTGGCAATCATCTGTGTAAAAATATAGTTGTTTGGAATAAAAATAATTCTCCCTGCACGGCGATTTTGCATAATTGAAGTAAGTGTAATGTCTTCAAGTATCGTCATACGTAACAGTGAGATATCTAATACATCTCCGACATACTTTTTTCCGTCCATATCGACACGAATTCTGTCACCGACATGCACACTACCGCCAAATACAATAACCAACCAGCCCAAAATTGACATGAACCAGTCTTTCATCGCAATGGCAATACCAGCAGAGGCAAAACCTAAAATGGTAACAAGATAGCTGACATTTTCAATATAGTTAAAAAAGACAATGAGAATAATAATCGTAAAATTTGTAAAAGTAATGATTTTGTTCGCCATATAAAAACGTTCATTGTCTGTAATGTATTTTTTAACAACAAGTTTCAAAAGAAAAAAGATAAAAAAGACAACTAAAACAGCAATACCGATTTTAATCAGTCTGTAGACCTGTTTTTCTATGCCTTTGTTAATGCTTATTTTCGCGATTTCAAGACGTTTTTGATAGACATTAAGCGTTACATTCATCGTGTCAATAGCTCTCTCAAAACGCTCTAATTCTGTCTGTTTTTTCTCTAGAATATCTTGATATTTTTCTTGATTGATTTTATAAAGTTTTTTATACAGCGTAAGCTCTTTACGAAGAAAAATAATGAGTCTGCTTAAGTTCTCTTTTCTCTTTTTGTAATCTTCATAATTCGCATCAATCGTTTTAATAAGCGAGAGTCCTGTAAATATCTCAAAAGGATTAGAGATTTTAGGAACATCATCAATTTTGGGAGGTGTGATGAGCTTTGAGAACGGTGCACTGCTGTCACCTTTGAGTTTATTTATCTGCGATGTTAAAATATTTTCTTTTGAGATAAGTCCTGTAAGTTCATCCATATCGCTTGAAGTTTTTGCATGCTTCGAGAGCCACTTAATTCTTTTTTTAATTGTATCGAGATTATTTTTCACTTCTAAAGAGGTCAAATAAGATGCATAACTCTTTATCCAGACATTTTCTTCAGATATCTGAGCATCAAGTTTACCAAGTTCGATTTTATATTGATTAATCTGCTCTTGAATCAGTGCTTTACGTTCTAATGCAGCATTTTGTGCTGCTTCAGAACTGTTTGCTTCTCCAGTTGCAGTAGGAGTGTCTGCTGCATGCAAGGAAGAAAAAAGTAGTAAAAAAGTAAAAAAGAGTCTTTGTATAAGCTTCATTCTCACTTCCCAAAACTCTCTAAAACTTCTAAGACCGTCTCTTTGTCTACACTGTCTGTAATTTTAACACCGCCGATTCCAACAGGCAAGATAAACGTAATGGATGCATCAGAACTTTTTTTATCTAAGAAAAATGCATCATAAAATTTTTCACTGTTTTGTATCTTATATGTTGTCGGGAGCTTGTATTTTTGTAAAACATTTTTAATTCGACTGGCTTCATCTTCACTCATAAGACCGAGTTTTACAGCAAGGGTATTTGCTATCACCATTCCAATAGCTACAGCTTCTCCATGAAGATATTTTGTATACCCTGTCTCATTTTCTATGACATGTCCAAATGTATGACCATAATTGAGAGCCGCTCGGAGTCCATGCTCTTTTTCATCTTGAGCAACTACACCTGCTTTTGTTTGAACCGCCTGTTTGATGGCCTCTTGTAAGGATTCTTTATCATTCAAATCAGCAGCTTCAAGATACTCAAAAAAATCAGCATTAAAAGTCACTGCCATTTTTACAACCTCTGCCACACCGGCACCGAACTCTCTTGCAGGCAGTGTCTCTAAGAAATGGGGGTCAATATAGACTGCACGCGGCTGATGAAAAGCACCAATGAGATTTTTTCCATAGCTATTATTTATGCCAGTTTTACCACCGACACTTGCATCTACCTGAGAGAGCAGTGTTGTTGGAATCTGTACAAAATCTATGCCACGTTGATAGATACTTGAAGCGTAGCCTGTCATATCTCCTATCACACCGCCGCCAAAAGCGATAAGCAGAGATTTTCTGTTAAAACGGTGATTAAAAAGTGATTCTAAAATCAAATCAATAGAGTCCTGATTTTTATACGTTTCACCATCTGGAACTGTAATGATATAAAGCTCTTTTGCCTCTATTTTTGATAGAAGATATGAGAGATGTAGACCGGCTACTTTCGGGTTTGTAATAATTGCGACTTTTGCATCATACGTACGCTTTTGCAGTGCATCTATCGTAATATCGTAAGAGTTATCAACAACTTGTTTGAGGGGAATATTTACTTGCATTATCTGTCCAAAATTATAATATGACTTATAATACTTAATTTTTGTTAAAAAACGGCTAAATCAGAGTTGTACAGGTATAAATATTTGGTGATAATCATCAAGTTTAAAGTAAAGTTTTTCACTGTCTGTTGAAAAAAGCGCATAAATGCGCCGTGTTGTAAGTTTTGATGTAAAAGGCAGAATTTGGATGAAATTGTCTCTATTTTTAAGCGCACGAATAGGATTTTCATTCTCTTTTATCACTTTAATTGACTTGGAAAAGATAGTAGAAAGATTATAATAGTGCTCAATTACCTGCTCTTTTTCTTTCTGATGCTCATGCACATAATTATACAGTTCAAGATTAAAATTCATCTGCTCAGAGATATCAAAAATCGTTGCTGAAATTTTTTCCAGATCTCTGTTATCAGAGAGAATGAGCGCAGCATCTTTTACATTGGAAAAACTTCGCTGTGAGAGTTTAAGCACAGGAACATGTACTTCATAGAGTGCGCGTCTCACGTAGTAGTCCGCAAACATTTCAGAAGAGACGATGACAAGACCGACATGGTATGCTTTTACATCATTAAAAAAAGTCTCTTTTAAATTCATACTGTCATAATCTATGTCTACAACAATATCTAAATCTCGATACTCTTTAATATGCTGCAGTATCTCAATGTTAGAAGGATTAAGTACTTTTATGACAAGATCATGCTTGAACTTTGTATGGACATAAACGGCACGTCGCACTAACTCTTTAATGGTTGCGTGAGGAACAACATTCATATCAATATAGAGTAAAATATTTGCCCCGTACGGTTCGGGGAACTGCCCAAGTTCTCGTTTAATGGCACGATAAACAGATTTGAGTACTGCCGGCTGACCGACTAAGAGCAGCAGGTCATTTGGCTGAATCATTCGTCTGCGTGAGGGCATCAATAGCTGACGGTTTCTGTAAATGGCAACAATTCGCCAGTTTTTCTGCTCAATCACACCAATATGGCGATAGACAAAAGAGCTTCCAAAAGGAACAAGTACTTCCATAATCTCACCCTCGCCCAGACCAACATTTTGAGCGATAACGGGAACATTTGGAAGATAATCAAGCATTCTTGATGCTAAAATCTCATTGGCACCGACTAGAACAACATTGGCATCTTCATTTTGCATATTCCATTGATTAAGTACTATGACACGAAGCTGTTTTTTAATAACTCTAATATTTTTAATCGTATTTTCAACATCCGGCTGATTATCCATTGCAATAATGACTTGGATAAACTCCATCTTAAGCAGATTTGCAAGTTTTGAAAAGCTGGTAGGATCAAATTCATAAAACTTGAATCGGGCCGGATTGGCATCAGGGAACTCTTTAGCTTTTAACTGCACGACATAGTAGATATTTTCACTTGTGTATGTCTCAGTCACCCTTTGAATCAAGTGTTCACCGATTGCACCATCACTGATTATCAATATTTTTTTCATGCGTGTATTATATCAGAACTTTATTTATCTCTTTGGCTGACATCTGAGAGCTTTACCCACATCTCTTTTGTAGCTTTTTTCCACACTTTATTGACAAAATAACCCGTAATTTTAATCCGTGTTTCACTCTTTACATTAGAAGTAAAAGAGGTGCCCTTATCCCATTGGGAAACGAGTTGCATTGTTGTCATCCCGGCATAAATATCTGCAGATTTTTTTAGACGAAAAGCACTCGCTTTGAAGTGCTGCAACTTCTCTTTATGCTGCAACTCTTTAACGGCGACACTATTTTTGAGTTTTAACTTTGGAAAGGGATTTTCATCTGTACAAGCACTTTTAAGGACTATTTTTTTAATTTCTTCTTTGATGACAATCTTATTTTTTACCCTGTTTTTTCTATTTTTTAAGAGAGTCTGTAGTTTTTTTATTTCATTTTCCAAATTTTTTATTTTTCTTTGAGAGCTTCTCTTTTCTTGCTCTAAAATAATATTTTTCTCTTTTTCATCCAGGAGTTTCTCTTCATAATTTTTTCGAAGTGTTGTAATATCATTGACAATAGAGTCAATGCGCTGTATCTCTTCACTTGCACAGAGTTCTATAGCAAACATCAAAAACAAAAGTGCAAACAAATAGCGTTTCATTACAAACCTTTTCTTATAAGTTTGACACCCATTTCAACATGATGCGTATAAGGAAACTGATCAAAAAGTGCCATATTAACAACTTCATGCGTTTTTGAGAGTATCTCCAAGTCACGATAGAGTGTTTCTGGATTACATGAGATATAGACGATGGTATCATATTGAGCGCTGAATTTACATGAAAGTTCATCCATGCCACTGCGTGGAGGATCCACAAAAATAGCGTTAATAGTGTAAGCATTCATATCAATATGCTTCATTCTTCTAAATTCACGTACCCCTTCAAGCGCTTGGGTAAACTCTTCAACACTCATGCGAATAAATTCAATATTTTCTACACTGTTTAAAAGCATATTTGTTTTTGCGGCATTGATGGAAGATTTCGAAATTTCAGTTGCTAATACTTTCTCAAAAAGTGTACCAAAAGGAATGGTAAAGTTACCGGCTCCGCAATAGAGCTCTAGTAAATCGCCTTGCTGATTTGCAAAAGCATCCATTGCCCATGCTATCATCTGCTCATTTACACGTGGATTTGGCTGCGTGAAACTATTTTCTATATAGTTAAACTTGTACTCTCTGTTTTGTATCATCAATGATTCTGTAATATAATCCTGTCCAATAACAACTTTTTGCTTGCGTGAGCGACCAATGATATAAACACAAAGTTCCTCAGCAATTTTTTTGGCTTTTTCTTCCCATACAGCATCAAGTTTTCTGTGGTAAAGCAGAGAGACAACAATCTCACCACTGCTAGAACTTAAAAAATCTGCACCAAAAAGTTTAAAGCCGATATCTTCTTTTTTTATTGCATCCAAAAGTTTGGGCATTACGGCAGTGATGTATTCATTGACCTGTGGGCATTCGTCTATTAAAACAACACCTTTTTGCTCAATATGATTCATCGCATAGTGAATTGCATCTTCTACGTGCCAAATTTTAAATTCACTTCTTGCACGATAGTGTTCATCTGGGGATCTGAAAATTTTAATATCACCGTCATAATACGATGTAAAACGCTCTTTATTGAGCACTAACTTTTGTTCTAACTGCCCTTCATAGCCATTTTCATACACTCTGCAAGCACCACATTTACCAAAATATTTACAATCCAAACCTACATCCTACGCTTATTTTACAGAGGCAATCAGGTTGCCAATAAGAAGATTCCAGCCATCTATGAGTATGAAAACGAGTATCTTAAATGGTAGAGATATCATAACAGGCGGGAGCATCATCATACCCATAGACATCAGAATAGATGCAACGACCATATCGATGACCAAAAATGGTAAAAAGAGTAAAAAACCTATCTCAAAAGCGGTTTTCATTTCACTGATGATAAAAGCAGGAACAACAATAGAGAGCGGCACGGCAGCAACAGTTTTTGGATTTTTCATTTTTCTGATGCGTAAAAAAAGTGCCAAATCTTTTTCACGCGTATTGCGAATCATAAAGTTTTTAAACGGCAGCGCTGTCCTAGTAAAAGCCTCTTCATAGCCTATTTTTTTGGCTACATAGGGTTTTATGCCCTGCTCGTATGCTTTTGTTCCAATGGGCTCCATAACAAAAAATGTAAGTATCATAGCAAGCATCACAAGCAGTTGTGTCGGGGGGACCTGCTGCGTTCCAAGTGCTTGACGTAAAAAACCAAAAACGATGACAAAACGGGTAAATGTTGTCATAACCAAAACCATAGAAGGGGCAAGAAAAAGAAGGGTTAAAATGACAACTACATTGAGAGATGAGACCAACTGCTGTGCAGAATCAGGAGCAGAGAGGCTCAAGTTTACTGTTGGGATAGTTACAGTATCAGCACCGAAAGCGGCAAGACCAAGTGCTAAAAAAGCCATAATGATTCTAATCATTTTCTACTTTTTCACCTTGTCTAAAATCGAAGCCGTCTGCTTATTGTTCTCTTCGCTCTTTTTACCGAAGAAATGCAGTTCTACACGACGGTTCTTTGCTCTTCCTGTTGCTGTTACATTTGTTGCAAGAGGTTGATACTGTGCAAATCCTGCTGCTGACATACGAGCCGGGTTCACACCATCTAAAATCAATTCATGCAGAACAGAAATTGCACGTGCAGCAGAAAGATCCCAGTTATCTTTAAAAGGTGATGATGGTCCAGGTCTTCTGTCATCAGTATATCCTTGTACACTCACCTGCATGTCATTTGGTAATTGGCCAACGATGAGTGCAACTCTCTTTAAAAACAGCAGTGCATCCTGATTTTCAATAGTGGCGCTGCCAGGTTTAAAAAGCAGTGCAGCAGGTAGCTTGATAACAAATCCGCTTTCAGCTTCATCAACAGTCACTTCAGGCCCTTGTGCCTTTTCCATCATCTCATTTGCATCAGATGCCGCCTGCTGGATTCTATTTACAGCATCGCTTGTCTCATCTTCTGCATCAATTGGTGTTGATTCTAGCATTCTTTTTTTTGATATTTCTGTTTTTGTTCCACCCTCAAGTACACTCATCGCGCCAGAAAGCGAACCAATAGCTTCAGAGACTTTTTTTGCATCCATGCTTGACATAGAGAGAAGTAAAACGAAAAAACAGAGGAGAAGAGACATTAAATCTCCAAACGCAGCTAGCCACGCAGGAAGACACTCTTCACATTCAGGACACTTTTGCTTAGCCATTAGTCAAACTGACTCACACGATCTGTCGGAGCCAAATACGCAAGCAGTTTGGCTTCAAGGACACGAGGAGCATCTCCTGATTGAATAGACATAATTCCTTCAACTATCATCTGTTTTACCATTGTCTCTTCATCATTTCGAATATTTAAAATATTTGCAATTGGTGCACCGAAGATATTACCAATCATAGCACCATACATCGTAGTAAGTAAAGCAACTGCCATTGATGGACCGATAGCTGAAGGGTCTGCCATATTCAAAAGCATCGCAACAAGTCCAATAAGCGTACCAATCATACCCATCGCCCCGGCAAGCCCTGCCCATTGACTAAAAATAGAACCATTGACCTTATGGCGTGTACTCGTTTGATCCATCTCTATCTCTAAAAGATCTCTGATAGTATCTGGCTCACTGCCATCAATCGCCATGGAAAGCCCTTTTTTCAAAAATTCGTTCTCTTCATTGTTTACTTCGCTCTCTAAGGCAAGAATACCGTCTTTTCGAGCTTTTGTCGCAAACTCAACAAGCTTTTTAATCAAGTCACCTGTATTTTCTTCACCCGGCTTGATAGCTTTCATGAAAATTTTCGTAAACTGTTTCATCTGCGCAGGTTTAAATGAAACCATTAAGGCACCAATACTACCACCGATAACAATAAGTACAGACGGAATATCGATATATGCACCGATACCAACACCCATAACCATAGCACCCAACAGAAGCGCCATAATCAAAACAATACCAATGACCGTACCTAAATCCATTTAATTACCTTGCAAAAATTTATATTATGATACCACAAAAATTATTATGTCTAGGGAAATAAATTATTTTTTTTGTAATTTTGGAAGTCGGAATGTATTGACAAGCTTTTAAGAAGCAAAATAATCAGCTATGAGAGTACCTTAGTGATAATTGTGTGTGAAAAAAATGCTCCCAATAATGACAAGTTTTTAGCGATTATCATCAACTTTTTTACCACTTTGGCATCTTCATCAATTAGTCTTACAATAAGGGAACTGTTGTTGAATGTTTTATGAATCTATTTTCCAGTTGAATATACCAAAAAGGAAAATAGAGCACCTGTTTAAAGGTAAGCAGATCCATCAACTCATGAATATTGTCTGCGTGATTTTATTCAAGGATTTCAAGAAAATATTCTCTTTTATAAAATTTTTGCAATCATACACTCTTAAAATGAATAATAAATAAAAGAAAAAATGATAGAATTGCATCATAATTTATATTTAAAAGAGCATACATGAAAAATGAAAATATCAGTATTATTATCTTAGCAGCCGGAAAAGGCAGCCGTATGAAATCAAACAAGGCAAAAGTTCTGCACTCCATCAGTGGAAAACCGATGCTGTATCA
>JALUWT010000011.1 GCA_027019325.1 Sulfurimonas sp. | reverse complement strand
ATGGAGTCAAAAATATGTAAAGTGTGATTTTATGGTCTGATTAAGTGCTTTTGGATTCAAAAAAATGAGTTTTTTTATGAATTGAGAGGCAGGGGAAATGTTATGGAATTATTTGGGGCAGAGGAAAAAATGACAATAAGAACCTGTAGGGCTATAATGACAATTAAAGGGGCAAAATCTAAACCATTGAAATTTGTAGGTATAAATTTTCTTACGAGTGCATATGCAGGCTCTGTAACTCTGTATAAAAACTGTACGATTGGGTTATAAGGGTCTGGGTTTACAAAGCTCAACAGGGCAGCTATGATAATCACCCAAATATATACATTTATAAGGCTGATTAAAATCCCGCTAACTCCTTGAAAAATATCAACTATCATTTTACTATCTCTCCTATATAATTTTTAAGATATTTATAAATATTTGCAATATCTGGACCGTCTTCACTGTTTGTCAGTAAAACACGCAGCGCTTTTGAAAGATTTTCTTCTTTTAAATTTGTCTCTTTTGTAAGGTAGTCTTTAAAATCATCATACGCTTCAAAATGTACTGCTTTTTGAAGTACTTCTTTTATGCGAGTGACGGGTTTAACTAATGCTTCAGGAATCTCTCTTGGTTCAAAGATAGGTGCTATTTTCGCTTTTAACTCTTGCGTAGTGCCTGCTTCTTCAACATAAATTCTTGCCAATTCTCCAATGTCCGCATCTGCGAAACCAACATAACGTGAAAGTTCTGTTGCATCCATACGTTTTAGATGCTCTTTATTTATCTGCTTAAGCTTCTCCATATCAAAACGGGCAGGGGAGTCAGAAATGCCCTCGAGCGTAAACCACTCTTTGGCTTCATCCAGTGTAAAAATCTCTTTTGGCAGCTTGTTTCCTATTGATATTAAATAATTTGAAATAGCCTCCGGGAGATATCCTTTTTCTAAAAGTGACTTCACGCTGAGCGTCTCTTCATCTAAAATGTAAGGAAGGTGGGCATACTCTATCTCTTTTTCATAACCCAAAGCATTTCTTACATGTATCTGCTTAGGTGTCTTATTGAGGTTCTCTTCACTGCGAATAACCAGAGAGACATCGCTGAGCATATCATCAACTGCGCAGGCAAACTCCTCTGTTGGTGTTTTATCTTGGCGCATGATGATGAAACTGTCTACTGCATCTGGCTCGAAACTGAGATCACCTTTGATTTTGTCATGCACAACAATGGGTGCATCCGGACGTACAATCCGCACAGTAAAAGGAGCGGTATTGTCAATGACAAGCTCTGCAGGCAGGTTACGGCAGGCATCATCATAGTGGTATGCTCTGTTTTTTGCTTTTGCCTCTTCTCTTTTTTTCTCAAGCCACTCATCAGAGCAAAAACATGCAAAGGCTTTCTTCTTATGCAGCAGGTCAAGTGCCATAGCGGAGTGGAAGCGAAAATTTTGACTTTGGTAGACTATCTGTGCATATTCAATATTAAACAGGCTCAAAAGATCGGCAATCTCCTGATCTTTTCCTTCAATATTTTTCTCTTTGTCCATATCGTCTATACGAACAATAAAATCTTCATTTTTTTGTTTTGATACAATATAGTTTAAAAGGGCAACCCTTAGGTCACCTATATGCATATCACCAGTAGGGCTGGACGCAAATCTTAGCATTAACATTCCTAAATATTTTTTGTAATTTTAACAAATTTTTGATTAATTATAAGCTCTTATTTGCTAAAATACAGCCCATATAATAAAGGTTTAACAATAATGAGCAAGAAAAAAGATTTTTTACGTACGATAGTTGAAAATGATTTAAAATCAGGAAAATATAAAGAGATAGTAACACGGTTTCCGCCCGAACCTAATGGTTTTCCCCACATAGGACATGCTAAATCTATATCTATAAATTTTGGTGTTGCCCGTGATTATAATGGTCACTGTAATCTAAGAATGGACGATACCAACCCGACAAAAGAAGATACAAAGTATGTTGAAGCCCTTGAAGATGCTGTAAAATGGCTTGGCTTTGACTGGGGTGATGAAATCTATTTTACCTCTGATTATTTTTCACAGATACATGATTATGCTGTCAAGCTCATCAAAATGGATAAAGCATATGTTGACAGCCTTGATGAAGAGAAGATGCGTGAGTACCGAGGAACTGTTACAGAGGCCGGAAAACGCAGTAAATATGCCGAGCGTAGTGTTGCAGAGAATCTGGATCTTTTTGAGAGAATGAAAAATGGTGAATTCAGAGATGGTGAGCATGTCTTAAGAGCCAAAATCGACATGAGCGCAGCCAATATGAAAATGAGGGATCCTCTTTTGTATCGCATTCGAAATGTAGAACACTTTAGAGCAGGGGATGCATGGTCAATCTATCCGATGTATGACTTCGCACACTGTTTGTCTGATTATATAGAGGGAGTTACACACTCTCTTTGTACCTTGGAATTTGAAAATAACCGTGATATTTATAACTGGGTACTTGACACGCTTGAACTCAAACCGCCTCGTCCGTACCAATATGAATTTGCACGTCTCAATATCAACTATACAGTGATGAGTAAACGAAAACTTTTGGAACTGGTTGAGGGTAATTATGTCAACGGATGGGATGATCCCCGTCTCCCTACAATCGCCGGATACAGAAGAAGAGGCTATACACCGGAATCTATTTTAACTTTTTGTGAGCAAATCGGTATTGCAAAAGCAAACTCTGTGGTGGATGTTGCACAACTTGAATTTTGCATAAGAGATGATTTGAACAAAAAAGTACCTCGTGTTTTATGTGTACTTGACCCGCTTAAAGTAACTATTGAAAATTATGAAGGCAGTGAAGGGATTGATGCGCCATACTACCCGCATGATGTCCCAAAAGAGGGTTCAAGAAAAATACCTTTTTCCAAAGAGATTTTCATTGAGCGTGAGGACTTTAAAGAGAATCCGCCAAAAGGATATTTTCGCCTTACACCGGAGCAGCCGGTACGACTTAGACATGGTTACATCATAAGCTGTAAAGAGGTAATAAAAGATGCTAAGGGAAATATCACAGAGATAAAAGCAGAGTATTATCCGGCTTCTAAAAGTGGTTCAGAGGACACCAGCGGTATCAAAGTAAAAAGTGCAATCCAGTGGGTGAGTGCAGCAGATGCCAAAAAAGTAGAGATAAGACTCTATGACAGACTCTTTAAAAATGAACTCCCAGAGGGCGTAGAAGATCTTAACCCTGACTCTTTAAAAATCATTAAAAATGCGCTTATTGAACCGGCTGTCATCACAGAAAAACCTGATGAGAGATTTCAATTTGAACGACAAGGGTACTTTTATGCTGATGCAGTAGATTATAGCGATGAAACTCCTGTCTTCAATAAAATCGTCGGACTGAAAGATTCTTGGGGTAAAAAAACAAAAGAGAAAAAAGCTGCACCGAAGCCACAGGCTAAAAAAGTGCAGATTGACGGTGAAGTAGCACCAATGAGTAAAGAAGAAGAAGCTCTTTTTGAAAGATACACCAAAGAGTTGCAGTTAAATAATGAAGTGGCAAATACACTAGCTCGCGATGAAAATTTGTCGAAATTTTACGAGGAGGCACTCAGCGAGTGTAACAGCCCTGTAAGTATTGCCAACATTATAAGTAACGAGGTGGCAAGAGAGCTCAAGCAAAAAGAGTTAACCGAGCTAAAATTCAGTCCGAAACAGATAGCAGAACTTGTTAAAATGATAGACGATGCAACCATCTCAACGAAAATTGCAAAAGATGTTTTTGAAGCAATGAGCAAAAACGGTGAAGAGCCAAAGAAAATCGTAGAAAGCAGGGGACTTGTACAAATTAGTGACCCGGCTGTGATTTTACCAATAATCGAAGAAGTCATGGCTAAAAACCCTGATAATGTAGAAAAATTCAGAGCAGGGAACACAAAACTTATAGGCTTCTTTGTAGGACAAGTTCTAAAAGCAACAGGCGGCAAAGCAAATCCAAAAGTAGTGAATAAACTTGTAGCTGAGAAGTTGAATTGAATAATATTTATATATTGTTTTAAAAAGGTTGCGTGAGGTGGTTTATATTGAATCGTTTTTACCTTAAAGAGTTAATATTTTATTCAATTGGTACAAAAGCTCTTTACAATGTAATATAATTAGTTTTGCATTGGCTTCATAATCATCTTTGTTCCATTGATTCATCTCATGTTCAAATTTCAAACTCAAATTATAAATATTTTCGAGTCGTAAGTTTCCTGTAACTCCTTTTAATTTATGTAAATTATCGCCGCAGAGTCCATTTTTTTCTATATCTGCAATACTATCATCAAGAGTCACTTTAAAACTAGCAAGTAGTTTTTTTATGATATCTTCATTCTTTATTTGTAAACTTTGGGCTATCTTCTTGGGTGACAAAATATCAAAGAGAATATTCCTATCTTTGTTGTCTGCCTTTTTAGGGTGCTAATCCATAATCAGGAATTTTCTACCATATCAGTTTAAATCGGTTCAATAATTTTATCGAGTTATTTTGCCAAAACTCTATTTCCAAATTCTCTTAGCTCCCCATTAGGACCAACATA
>JALUWT010000010.1 GCA_027019325.1 Sulfurimonas sp. | reverse complement strand
TCAACAGCAAAAATTGCCAAAGATTTAGATGTCAATGAAAAGACCCTTTATAATTGGGTGAGAGAATATAAAAAAGCCAATAATATTCCTATACAACCGAGAGGTGGTTTTTCAGTTGGTAGTAATATTAAAGAGACAGCCGAAGAAGAGAATAAACGCTTAAGAACTGAGAACAAATTGCTTAAGCAAGAAAGAGACATCCTAAAAAAGGCAACCGCGTACTTCGCCAAAGAAGTCCTATAAAGTACGCATGGATTCAGGCTAATAAAATGAACTTTAATGTTACAGTAATGTGCAAAGTTCTAAAAGTTGATAAATCAAGCTATTATCATTGGATAAAAGCTGGTTGTATTGTTAAAAAAGTAGATAAAAAACTTAATGAACTCATAGAAATAATTTTTGTTCAAGGGCGGCAGAACTACGGTACAAGACGCATTAAAGACCAACTCAAGCAAAGATATGGACTTGTTGTTTCAAGACGTCGCATAGGTGCTATTATGAGGGATTTAGGGCTTGTTGCAAAAACTAAAAAGCGATATAAAATAAATACAACAAACTCAAATCACAACTTACCGATTGCACCAAATCTCTTAGAGAGAGATTTTTATGCTTCATCTCCTGATGAGAAATATGTTGGAGATATAACATATATCCCAACAAATGAAGGCTGGCTCTATTTAGCCACTGTCATAGATCTGTATTCCAGACGAATAGTCGGCTGGTCAATGGATGACACAATGAAAGTTTCGCTCGTAAATGATGCCCTAAATATGGCATTAATTTCAAGAAAACCATCAAAAGGCTTAATCTGGCATACAGACAGAGGCAGCCAATATGCTTCGTATGCCCATAAAGATTTATTAAAGCAGCATGGTATTAAACAAAGTATGTCACGCAAAGGTAATTGTTGGGATAATGCAGTAGCAGAGAGTTTTTTTCATACATTGAAAACTGAACTTATTTACCATGAGATTTATGAAACAAAAGCTCAAGCTAACCAGAGTATTTTTGAATGGATTGAAGTTTATTACAATAGACAAAGGATGCATAGTTCAAATAATAATTTGTCACCTGTCGAGTTTGAAGAAAAAATGATGTTACAGGTTGAAACAGCAGCTTAGAATGTTTATGGATAAGTATGATATAGGGTTGACACATCAGAGGACAGCGGTACTATTATCTCCCTTGGTTATTTTATCTTTGAAGAATCTTGTAAGGCGTATAAGAAGATGAAAGAGCAGCATGTCCCACTCGAGAGAATAGCCATCAATGTCTCAAGCATTCAGTTTAAAGAACCGCATCTCTTAGAGACATTCATCTCTATTGCAAAGCGTCATAACATAGCACCTGATGAGATTGAAATCGAAATCACGGAACGATTTTTGATGGACCATACCATTGCAAATATCAATATGCTGCAAGGCTTTAGAAATTACGGTTTTAAAATCTCCATAGATGATTTTGGTACCGGATACTCCTCTATGTCTTACCTCAAACAACTACCGGTTGACACCATAAAAATAGACAAATCTTTTGTCGATGATATCGCGCAAGGAAGCTCGGACAATGTCATCATAGAAGCGATTATAGCGCTTTCAAAAACTTTGGGCTATTCAATTGTAGCTGAAGGCATTGAAACTGAAGAACAGGAAACTTTCTTGGCAAGTGTACATTGTGACATAGGGCAAGGCTATCTCTTCTCAAGACCAATAAGCTGCGATGAGATTATCACAAGGTTCTCTTCTTAAGCAACTTCACTATAAAAGTGAAATCTATTTTTTCCTGCCTGTTTTGCTGTATACATTGCAAGGTCAGCTCGTTTTTTAATGTCAAACTTATTTTTTGCATCATCAGGAAAACGCGCAATCCCAATACTCGCAGAGAGGATAATCTGACTGTTTTTACAAGGCATAGTCAAATTAAATAGGAGGCTTTTTGCGAGATTTCGCAACTCACTTTCATGCTTGTATGCTGAAACACAGACAAATTCATCACCACCAAGTCTGTATGTATCTTCAATGATACTCTGTAGCCTTTTGGATGCTTCTATCAAAACCATATTTCCAATATCATGTCCATGCAAATCATTAATCTCTTTAAAAGAGTCTAAATCTATAAAGAAGAGAGCAAATTTTTTATTCTTTCCCATATACTGATTTAGCTCATCTTCAAACATCGCTCTGTTAGATACACCAGTCAGTTGATCATGCAGTGCTTTATGTGTTGACTCTTCTGCATAGTGGTGAAGATTATTCAGATTATTGTGCAGTTTATCGACAAGTTTAAAATAGTATAGAGGCAGTACTATAAACGCGAAAAGCCAGCCAAGTGCAAAGCTGCTGTTTTGAATCCAAAAGTGAGATGTTGTAATAAGAATAGTCCACGTAAGAATTACTGTCACATAAGCAGTATAGGCAACTGTTTTACTGTAACGCATACCATATGCCACACTAAACCAGAGCAGAGCACCTGCGTAGTAAGCGGCTAAGGATTCAACCAAATACATGACATATACCGTTAAGCTGATATCCATCAAGACAGAGACCATTATGCGCTCTTTTTGTAAACTATAAGGAAAAAAATGCACGATTGCTAAATAAAACAGGTTGTAGATAAAAACACATAGAGGAGCAATCATGACATAGGCAAAAGTATATCTACTCTCTGATGCATGCAGTTGAAAATAGAAATAGACACTTACTGATGCTGCGAAGATAAATGCTAAACGAATGAAAATTTGGATTTTTTCATTTTTGAGATATTCATCTGCTAAAAAATCATGGGTCACAAATTCTCTTTAAAGTTTTTTTGGCTCATCGAAATAATACCCTTGTGAGTACTCAATCTCAAGCTCTTCTACTACCTCTTGGACGCTTTTGGAGTGGACAAACTCCGCGACACATAAAATGTTTGAATTCTTTGCAAAGTTTGCTATGGACTTTGCAATCTCATAACTCTTGCTATCCGTGTCAATATTTTTAATGTATTTTGCATCAATTTTTATGAAATCTATATCTAAATCCAAAATACGTTCAAAATTGGAATACTCTGCGCCAAAATCATCAATAGCCACACATAAGCCCAAAGCTTTTAGTGCATTTAACTGCTTAATATGGCTCTGTTTTCCATGCGAGCTGATACCTTCAAGAATCTCTATAATCAGCCTTTTGGGAGCGATGCTGTACTCCTGCAGTTTTGCTGCGATATACTCAGGCAGGTAGTTTCTTCCCAAATCATCTTCAGTGATATTTATAGAAAAAGAGTCCTCTCTTGTTTGCATAATACGAAAACTTTTTTCTATCATTACCTTTGTAATTTCAGGCATCAAGCCTGAGAGTTGACCCGCTTCTAAAAACTCAAAGGGTGTAAAAACTTTCCCATTTTGCTCTATACGCACTAATGCTTCATACTTAGTTATTCTACCTGTACGATTGTTATGTATGCCTTGAAAATAAGGCACAATTCTATCTTCTTCTAAAGCATCAAGAATAAGACGATTTGCCTGAATAAATCTATTTTTATCCTCTTTTTTGAGTAAATCTTGTGTGTCATCAAAGATGTGGTATCTGTTTTTCCCCAAATCTTTTGAAATCTTAAGTGCCAAGGAGGCATTCTCAAGAAGATTCTCGACACCGGTATAGGCACCATAGTTAAAAGAGATGTTTAAGACAACACCCCGAATATTAAAAGAGTTGTCATAAAAATATTTTTGAATTTTTTTGATAACAAATTCTGGATCTAAACCCTTCTCACACATGAGAGTAAACTCATCTGAATTTACTCGAAAGACATCCGGTGTGTCGCATAAAGAGATAAGTGTCTGTGCAATCTCAATCAGCAACTCATCTGCAAACACAAAACCATATGCCGTGTTGATATAGTTAAAATTATTGATATCAAGATGAATAAGTGTCAGCTCTTTCTCATTATGCAGTAAGTTTTTCACAAGTTTTGATTTGTTTTCAAGACCTGTCAGTTGGTCATGATATGCAAGATAATTTGCTTTTTCCTGTGCCTCTTTGAGCTCTGTCAAGTCCGTAAAAATTGCCAGATAATTTCTACTTCCATCTTCATTTTGAATTGAGCTGATACTCATCCATTGCGTAATATGCTCACCGTTTGAGAGAGAATTAACAATCTCTCCCGCCCAGTGTCCCTCCTGCTCAATATCGTGCCACATATCTTCATAAAACTTTTTGCTGTAGAGCCCAGAAGAGAGCATACGTGGATTTTTCCCAAGAACATCTTTCTCAGTGTAGCCGTAAATTTCTCGAAAACTTCTATTTATTTCGATAATATGATTATCGCCATCTGTGATAATCACACCTTCATTGGCATTCTCCATAGACTGTGTAAAAATCTTAACTCGTTTTTCATTGTAGCCATTTTTCAACACAATACTGACTATATTTGAAGCAGTTTCTAACAATAATTTGTGAAATTGTGAAGGAGATCTATGCTCAAATGAAGAGAGCGCAAAAGTACCAACTGGCTCTTTCATTTCATCTCGTACAGGGACAGACCAGCATGAACAGAGATTAAAATCATAAGCTATCTCACGCAGGTCTTCCCATTTACTGTCTGTAAATGTATCTTTGACAAACTGTGCTTCATTTCTGTAAACAGCATTTCCGCAAGAGCCACCACCAGGACCTGGTTTTAAATCTTTAAACTGATCCATCCCTTCTTGTGGAACGGAAGGCGCATGAATCATATTTATCAGTCCTGTTTTAGGATCTTTTAGCATAATGGAAGCGACAGAATTTGGCAGCAAACTCTCCGCCATGGAGCAGAGTTTATCTAAAATATCAGTAGTTGTGCCTCTCTCTGCTACGCTCTCTAAAATGACCTTCTGAATATTTAAAATATAACTGTACTGCTCTTTGGACAATGGGACTTCATCGACATTCAACTCATCAAGCACTAAACAATTTATATTATTAGTATCGCTCATATTCTGCCCTTTAGATCATTACATTATTTTATAATACTATTATTATAACGCTTGCAAAGTAAAATAGGTATTAAACAAAAAGAGCTTAGTAAAGCTTAAAGATATAATTTAAAGACAAATGTTTTATGGGAAAATGTTGAGGGGAGAAAAATCCAAACCCAAAAAAGGGTTTAGATATTATTTTGCTAATGCAGCCTTAGAAGCATCAACAACTGCAGCAAATGCAGCTGTATCGTTCATTGCCATGTCAGCAAGAATTTTACGATCAAGCTCGACGCCAGATTTATGAAGACCATTCATAAAAGTTGAGTAGTTCATACCGTTAAGACGACATGCTGCATTGATACGTATGATCCATAATTTACGGAACTCACGTTTTTTCTGCTTTCTGTCACGGAATGCGTACATTAATGAGCGTTCAATCTGCTCTTTAGCTTTTCTAAAGTGTTTACGGCGACCGCTGTAAAAACCTTTCGCTAATTTTAATATTTTCTTGTGTCTTCTTCTACGAACAACACCTGTTTTAACTCTTGGCATATTCTTTCCTTTTTTCTTTACCCAGCTACTCTTGTCGTCAAGGTGCCACAACTATGGTGGTCTTGCCCAACTTTTAAAATAAGTTGGAGATGTAATGAGAAACTAAAAATTAGTTAATCATATCCTTAATGTTTTTTTCATCAGTTTTTGCAATTACTTTTGGTGAATTTTGTCCACGACGAGTTCCTGCATCCTGTTTTGTAAGAATGTGGCTTCTAAACGCTGTTCCACGTTTAACTTGACCATTTTTCTTAACTTTAAAACGCTTTACAGCGCCTTTTACCGATTTCATTTTTGGCATCGATAATCCTTTTCGTAAAATTTGGGAACGCAATTATACCCAAACTTTTCTAATTTTTTGCTATACTTCACCTATGATTATAAACAATTCCATACAACATGTACAAAATGCCCTCAAAGACCTCGATGATGAAGTCCAAAAAATACTTCTAAACTGGGATATTCCCCTCAATGAAAAAGACAATCTGATGCTCCCAATTCTGCAGCAGAAAAAAGTCCTCGCCCAGACTCTTGAGGATCTGGAGTACCTCAAAGCACATCCACCAAAGCCAAACCAACCCTGCGGCATCTCGAAATATAGAGATGATTAAGGGTACTCTTAAGCTAAATTCACTATAATTTCACCGCTTCTCTTTAGACCTGTGCAATAGGGCTGTGAGATAATGTGTCAGGGTAGGAATACAGCAGCACATCTTACTTCCTTATGTGCCGCAGCCATCTGGAGAGGGGCACCTTTAAAACAATAAAAAGAAAAACTATGCACTACATAGTAACCGCACTCAAACCTGAAGCACAAGCTTTTGTTGACCACTACAAACTTAAAAAATCAAAACTCAATAATTTTACAATTTTCTCAAACAACAACATCACACTTATCATCTCCGGCATCGGCGTAGAAAAAGCACGTCTTGCCACGCAAACACTCATTAACAACTTTGACATTACGGATGAAGATATCTACTTTAATGTCGGCATTTGCGCTGCTGCACACAACTATGCCATCGGCGAGCTTATCGAATGTGGCGGCGTTATTTATGAAGAGTTGGAGTACATTTTCAACTCCGATAAGCCTCTTATCTACTGCGCAAAAGATGAAGCAAACTCTGCAATATATCCGCTTGTCGATATGGAAAGTTACGGTTTTTATGATGCTGTTGTGCATAATCCTGCCATTAAAAAGTTTCATATTATCAAAGTTGTAAGTGACCATTTTGAGCCAGAAAAAGTGGCAAAAGAGGAGACGAAATCACTTCTTTTTAATGTGATTGATGCTATAAATGAGATTATAAATATTTAGGGATTCTTATGAAAATTCTATTGCTTCTTTTTACGCTCTTTTTTACGCTTAACGCAAGTCAAAATATTACAGATGTTGCACTCAAAAAGATGATAGGACGTATGCTCATTGTCGGTTTTGACACACAGTTCGTCGATGAGAACTCTCAAATAGTCAAAGATATGCAGCAGTATGAATTGGGCGGTGTCATTCTATTTGACAGATTTTACTCCGATAGAAACAGAACAAAGAACATCTCCTCTCCTGAACAGCTGCGTGAACTGACAAAAGAGCTGGGGCACTTCTCACGCAAGCCACTTTTCATTGCCGTAGACCAGGAGGGTGGCAGAGTGGCACGGCTCAAACCGAAGTATGGGTTTTTGGAAATTGCCTCAGCCAAAGCGCTCGGCTCACTACCAGATAAATTTGCAAAAGAGGCCTACGCAAAAAATGCAAAAATGCTGCGTGAGTGCGGTATTAACATGAACTTCGCACCCGTTGTCGATCTGGCAGTCAATCCTAAGAACAAAGTCATCGTCGGCTTAGAACGCTCGTACGGCAAAGAGCCGCAAAAAGTAGCACACTATGCCGGCATTATGATAGATGCACAGACAAAAGAGAATGTCGTCTCCGTTTTAAAACACTTTCCCGGTCACGGCTCTTCGCTAGGTGACTCGCACAAAGGTTTTGTGGACATCAGCAAGACATGGAGCAAAAAAGAGCTAGAGCCTTATAAAATTTTGCTGCGTGAGGGCAAGGTCGATGCCATCATGACCGCACATGTCTTTAACAAACATCTCGATGCCACTTACCCTGCAACCCTCTCACGCAATGTAAACACAAAGCTCCTGCGTGAGCAGCTTGGATTTCGCGGCGTTATCATCAGTGACGATATGCAGATGAAAGCCATCAGCGCGCACTACTCACTCAAAGAGGCAACGACACTCGCCATCAATGCAGGTGTTGACATTCTGCTCTTTGGCAATCAACTCGCCTACAACTCAACACAGGAGATAGTAGAGACCATCTTCACGCAGATAAAAAACGGTGTCATTCCCCTTCAGCGCATCCAAGAGGCTAATGCAAAAATAGCGAATCTGCATACAAAAAACAGCATCATTCAAAAGCCCATACTCTTCACGCAAAAACGCATTGATATGACAAAAGCTTACATCAAAAAGCACTACGGGATGAATGTCAAAAACATTCAAATCAAACCCAAAATCATTGTCCTCCACTGGACGGCAGAGCCCAGTTTTGATGCAAGTTTCAAACGACTCTACCCCGAAAAGCTCTTCTCCGACAGAAAAGATATCGCTGCGGCATCCCTGCTCAATGTCTCTGCACAATTTTTAGTTGCACGTGGCGGCACAATCTATCAGCTGATGCCGGACAACTGGATGGCACGCCATGTCATCGGGCTCAATTACTCAGCTATCGGCGTGGAAAATGTCGGCGGTGAGGGAAACAAAAAAGAGGACCTTACACCTGCGCAGGTGCAGGCAAACATCCGTCTTGTCAAGTATCTCAAAGCGAAATATCCAACTATTGACTACCTCATCGGGCATTTGGAGTACAGAGAAATGGAAAAAAATCCTTTATGGCTTGAGCGCGACCAAGGTTATAGAACGAAAAAAGCTGATCCGGGAGAAAATTTTATGAAAGCAGTGCGTGCAGGCGTAAACGATCTGCATCTCAAACTACCCAATGAATAGCGCCTTCTCAACACTCGACTGGTTTGTCTTTTTAGCCTACTTTTTAATTCTCGCCATCAGCTCCTACCTCTTCTCACAGGTCAGCATCAGATCCTCACGCGACTACTTTACTGCGTCCAACACCATGCCGCTCTTCGCTGTTGCCATCTCCATCGTCGCAACAAGTCAATCGGCTGCAACCTTTTTAGGTGCACCGGAGTTCTCTTATGCCCATGACTTTACCTTCATTGGTTTTTACATCTCTGCGCTTGTAGCGGTTCTCTTCATCGCAAAATATTTTGTACCGAAGTTTTATGAGATGCGGGCTGTTACGGTCTATGAACTCTTAGAAAAACGCTATGGCGGCAGCGCAAAACGCGATGCCGGCATTATGTTTTTGCTTGGGCGCATTATGGCAAGTGGGGCACGGCTCTACATCGGCGCACTTGCTATCAGTATGATTCTCTTTTTGGACATCAGTTTTTTACATATGCTGCTCTCAATTGGTATTCTTGTTATCGGTGCACTATTCTATACCTATTTCGGCGGTATCAAGTCCATCATCTTCTCTGATGTCATTCAAGCCATTACCTATGTCGGAGCAGGAATTTTGGTCTTTTACTATCTTTATATCTCTTTGCATGGTGTTGACATCATGGCGGTGCTTGAAAAAGCAGATAAACTACGCGTTCTTGACACATCCTTGGGTGGGAAGTTCAGTATCTTTGCCCTGCTCTCTGGCTGGCTACTACTCAACATCGCCGCTTTCGGGCTTGATCAAGATATGGCGCAACGGGTGCTGAGCTGTAAAAATGGTTCAGACGCTTCCAAGTCGCTCATCCTCTCTATTCTTATCACCATTCCCATCGTACTGCTCTTTTTAGGTATCGGCGCACTGCTCTTTGTGCACTACCAAACCATGCAGGTCACGCAAAGTTTCAAAGGGGAAAGCATCACCATCTTCATGTACTACATCTTAAACGAAATGCCCTCAGGGCTTCGAGGACTTGTCACTGTCGGTGCCATTGCCGCAGCCCTTTCAAGCACCAACTCCGTTTTGGGTGCTATGGCTTCAGTTGCCATTGAAGATATGTACAAACCATTCAAGCTCAAAAAAGCGCCTGAAACTTCAGAACTGCACTTTGTAAAAGCCTCACGCAGAGCCGTTTTGTTTTTTGCTTTTGTGCTCACGCTTATGGCAGTCGTCAGCTACTTCTGGCAACGGAACAGCGACCTCTCACTCATCGGCTTTGCACTTGGTGTCATGGCCTTTGCCTACGCCGGACTGCTCGGTGTTTTCTTCTCAGCCATCTTTACAAAAAGAGGCAGTGCTGCTCTTGTTCCCTTTGCGCTCATCGGTGGATTTCTTACCGTTTTAGCCCTGCAGCCTTACATCTTTGGCGTGAGCATAGGATTTGCTTGGCAGATACTCATCGGGACAGTTGTCTCCTTTGCAATCATGCAGATACAAGCAAAGAATTAGGAAAAAAGATGGCAAAAAAAAGAAAAAGAGAGACAAGTGAAGATAAGAGTCGATGGTTTTGGTGGGAGGAGGATGTTCTTGTCTTTAACATTTTAGGCAAGCCCTCTGCCAAAATCACTAAAATCGGCAAACCCTTCGGTAATCAGCTCAAAATCTCTGTTGCAGCGGCACCGGTCAATGGAAAAGCGACAGATCATCTTGTGAAGTTTTTGACAAAAGAGTTCGGCGTAAAAACAAAAGATATTGAGGTTGTTTTTGGTAGAATGAATGTCAATAAACAACTCAGGGTGCATGCTCCAAAAAAACTGCCCTCTGTATTTAAAGAGAGATAAAATGTCACAGCACTACATCGGTGTTATGAGCGGGACAAGTCTGGACGGAGTGGATGTTGCACTCTGTAAGATAGATGCAAAAGGGTGCAAGCTGCTCGCTTCTTATGAGCATCCTTTTCCATCCGCACTCAAAGAAGAAGTTTTACACACAATCACGCACGCAGTCACCTTGCAAATGATTGGAGAACTTGACATCAAACTCGGCAGACTTTTTGCCAAAGCTATCAACACTTTTATAGAGAAAAACGCCCTTCTTCGTGAGGAGAGCAGAGCCATCGGATTGCATGGACAGACACTCTGGCATGCGCCAAACTCGTCTTACCCTTTTTCTATGCAGTTAGGTTCTGCAAATGAAGTTGGTGCGGCAACAGGCATAGATGTCATTGCAGACTTCCGAGGAGCAGATGTTGCAAACGGAGGCGAGGGAGCACCTTTTGCCCCTGCCTTTCATCAAGAGATATTTTCTCATCTTGGAAATAACATCGCCGTTGTCAACATCGGGGGCATGGCAAATATTAGCTATCTTGGCAAAGAGCTGCTTGGCTGGGATATCGGCTGTGGGAATGTTTTGATGGATGCTTTTATGCAAAGAACGCAAAACAGAGCGTATGATAAAGAAGGTGCTTTTGCAAAAAGCGGCAGCGTCAATATGGAGCTGCTTCAGGCCATGCTCAAAGACGAATATTTTACAAAACTGCCTCCAAAAAGTACAGGACGGGAGTATTTTAATGAAGCATGGCTCGATAGTTATCTACAAGATTTTCAAGGTATAAGCGATGCAGACATTCAAAGAACACTGCTTGAACTCACGGTTACGACCATTGCCAATGAAGCCAACAGGCTTCGCGTAGAAAAACTCATCATCTGCGGTGGTGGCACAAAAAACAGTTTTTTAATGCAGCGGTTTGACGTTCTCTGCCGCGCGGAAGTTTCAAAGAGTGATACTTATGGCGTGAGCAGTGATTTTCTTGAAGCGATGATATTTGCCTGGCTTGCTTACAAAAGGGTCCATCGTGAAAGAGTTAATCTCAAATCAGTCACAGGTGCCAAGAAAAATGCCATTTTAGGAGCCTATTATGCAGCAAATTAAAAAGTTTTTATCAGCCACACCATACAGAGAGTATGGCCTAACAGTCGCTTCTGCTGATGCAAGCTTTCGAAAATATTATCGCCTCACGCAAGCTGACAAGACAGTTCTCTTAATGGACAGCTCCCTTGAAAAAGAGTCTCTCAAACCTTTTTTGAATGTCACAAAGCGCCTCACGCAAGTGGGTGTTTCCGTACCTAAAATTTATGAGCAGAATCTTGAACTGGGGTATCTTATCATCGAAGATTTTGGCAACACCCATCTGCTCAATGTTTTAAATGAGAGCAATTTCAAAGAACTCTATAAAAAAGCGATAGAAGAGATGATAAGGATGCAAAAAGCCGATGCAAAAGGATTGCCGCTCTACGACAAAGCCTTTTTGCATTTCGAGATGGATTTGATGCAGGCGTGGTACCTTGAAAAACATCTTGCACACAGCCTCACGCAGGAACAAAAAGAACTACTTGCAAACTCACTTGATGCAATCTCAAATACTGTTCTCACGCAGCCGCAAGGTCTTTTTGTTCACAGAGATTACCACTCACGCAACATTATGCTGCGTGAGGACGACTCACTTGGAATTATCGATTATCAAGATGCGATGAGCGGCGCGCTTTTGTATGATCTGGTCTCGTTGCTTAAAGATTGCTACATTGCCTTTGACAGAGAGAGCATCATAGAGTTGGTGCTTTACTTTAAAGAGAGAGCCGGTGTGGATGTAAGCGATGCCGAGTTTATAAAATGGTTTGATTTTATGGGAATGCAGCGTCACATCAAAGTGCTTGGCATCTTTGCGCGCCTCTTTTTGCGTGACGGCAAAGACGGCTACCTTAAAGATATTCCTCTCACGCTTGCTTACACCCTCGATGCGGCAAAAAGATATAAAGAGACAAAAGCACTTGCCACACTGCTTGAGGAGCTCACAGCGTGAAAGCAATGATACTTGCCGCTGGTCGGGGCGAGCGTATGCGTCCATTGACCGACACCCTGCCAAAACCACTCTTAGAGGTGCACGGCAAGCCTTTAATTATGCATCATTTAGAAAATCTCTCAAAGAGCGGTTTTAAAGATGTCATCATCAACATTGCACACTTAGGCTATAAAATTCCCGAAGCTTTAGGTGACGGCTCACGCTGGGGCTTGAATATCACCTACTCCGATGAGCAAAAAAGCGGTGCACTTGAATCACTTGGCGGAATTGTCAAAGCACTGCCATTGTTAGGTGATGAAACTTTTTTGGTCGTCAATGGCGATATCTTTTGTGATTATGAATTTGAGAGTGACTTCGACTTGGGCGACAAAATGGCGCATCTCATTCTCGTACCCAATCCGCCGCATAATGAAAAAGGGGATTTTGGCTTAGAGGGCTCTTTAGTTTGTAATAAAAGTGATGACATGGTCACTTTTTCAGGAATAGGATACTATAATCCAAAAATATTTAAAAATTTACAACCGATAAAAGCCCTTTTAGCACCGCTCCTGCGCAAGATGATAGAAAAACAAGAGATTTCAGGAGAGCTGTATAGAGGCATTTGGCACGACATCGGTACACCCCAAAGGTTACAAAAAATAAATGAGAACTTTTAGCGCCCTTCTTTTACTTACATTAGCAAGTCAGGTCTTTGCAAAATACACCTTGGACAACTGCACTTTTAAAAATCCACACTACACGGATATTTGCAAGCAGGTTGTCAAACATGGCGTGAGCTACAAATATGCCAACAAATTTCTGCTCTCCTATTTTAAAACGCAAAAGTATGATGAAATTACCTGGAAATATATTCAACCTTCAAAAATAAAATACCATCAAAAAAAAGAGAAGCAGGCAAACAATGTTCTTGTCAAATTTGTTCCCAAAATGGTAAAAAATCTCCAAGAGTATAAACACGCTTATGATTTGGCTGAGATGAAATATGGTGTTAACAGAGAGATCATTGCTGCCATTTTACTCAAAGAGACAAAACTCGGTAAAATCAAACCGACACACGATGCCTTCATCGTCTTTAACACCATCTTAACCCGTACCAAACCAAAAACCTCACGGGACAAATGGCTGCTCAATATGAGCAAGACAAATATGGCCGCCATTATAGAGCACTGCTATAGAGAAAAAGTCGCACCCGAGCAGTGTAATCTGCCAAGCTCCTACGCCGGAGCGGTTGGCATACCGCAGTTTATGCCCAACAGTTTTATCTACACGGACAGCTTTTATGGTAAAGTAGCAGATTTGACAAAGATGGAAGATGCCATTTTATCGGCTGCAAAATTTCTGCATAAAAAAGCGAAGTTCAACAAACTTATAGAGTGGAATAAGATGCCAGACATTGCAAAAGTAGAGAATGCCTGGTATGCTTTTGAGTTTGAAAACGAAAACTGCTCTTTTGTGCACGAGCAAAACAGCAAAACAGGTAAAAAGTACCAATGTTTTACAAAAGGAAAACCGGAGCTCAACTATCTGCGTGAGTATGTTGCCAAAATTATGCGCTACAACAACTCCTCAAACTACGCCATTGGCGTTATCCGCCTCGCATATGAAGCCCACAAAGAACTCATAAAAAAACATTAGCTCATGACTGAAGCTGTAAAATCTCTTTATTGATTGTATTGATGAGCTTTTCTCCAGCCTGAGAAGAGATGATTCCGTGTTTCATGGACTCCTGAATGGAATCTTTTTCTTTGAGCAGTAGTCTTTTAAAAGAGGTCTTAAATTCATAATCTTTAACCTTGGGGTCATGTGCAATCTCTTCTATAATTGTTTTGGCTTTTTCAATATCTTTGGTGTAGTGTTTAGACAAAATTGTATAGACATGCTTTGATATGAGCGCTTCATCATACATCACTTCCAACTCCTGCGATGCACCATTAATCGCTATAAGTTTGCCTTTTTCTATCTCATAGGTATCAAGATTTTTATCTCTACCCCCAATATGCATAATACTTAAAAGTTTACCAATAGAGAGTCCCTGAACAATCAAAGAAAAACCGACAACACCAAAGGTCATGACCAGAATGATATCTCTGTACTCATACTCTTTTGGAATGGCAAGCGCCAAAGCCATAGCAAGCGCCCCTCTTACGCCTCCCCAAATAAAAACTGCCTGCCATTTAAAACTAATTTTTTTGTCAAATGTGTTTACAAACTGAGTCAAAACGGTAACAGATATGACTCTCCCAATGAGTACCACAACAATAGCTATGGCGATATAGTGTATATTCGTAAAAATATTTGTAATGCCGACTTCCAAACCGATGATAAAAAAGACGATGGAGTTAATGACAAAAGCGATGTAGTCCCAGAAATCTTTGACCGAAACCCGTGTTGTAGGGCTCATGCCTATTTTTGTTCCATAGTTTCCGACCATCAATCCCGCAACAATGACGGCAATCACACCTGACACATCAAAGTATTCGGCTACGATGTAAGTAAGATAGGTGACAATCGTTGTAAGTGTTATCTCAATGAGATGATCATCCACAAGGGCTGTAATTCTTGAAAAAGTAAGCCCCAAAATCGCTCCAGTAAGTGCACCGCCAAAGGCAACAATTACAAACTCTTTAAGACCGTGAATAAAATTAAAGTCGCTGTGTGTTGTGATGGCAGCGAGCACAATGCCGTAGACAACAACAGAGACACCATCGTTAAAGAGGCTCTCGCCTTCAATAATGGATGAAAGGCGCGGGGGAACACCAAGCTGCTTGAAAATCGCCAGTACAGAAATGGGATCGGTCGAAGATATGACCGCACCGAAAAGCAGACAGGCAATCAAAGGCATTGTCGTGTCTACACCAAAGAATGTAAATGAACTGTGGAGTAAAAACCCTGTAGTCAGTACCGCTATGATAACTCCAAAAATGGCATAGGTCAAAATGGGTTTAGAGTTCTCTTTTAATTCATGGGCATTGAGATTAAATGCCGCTTCAAAAAGCAGTGGTGGCAGAAGCACATTAAAAATCAACTCGGGTGTGAGTCGAATGTCGGGAAATATATCAAAAAAGCTGAGAAGAATTCCGGCAAATATCAGTGCTATCGTATAAGGAAGCTTGCTATAATAGCGCACTCCCATCGCAACAGATATGATTACCATTAAGAGTAAAATTATCTCTGTCTCTATTGGAGATTCCATACGCTTTTTCCTTTGCTATTTTTCACTTAAAATGACAAGTTCTAAAGAACCACTTACATAGTTGGCAAAGAATGTGAGCAGTTCCAAATCTTCGTTGCCAAAATCAAATCTTTTTTTATTAAGAAGCTGCATAATACCCATAACATTGCGTTTAGAGTCAAAAATAGGCACGGTAATCATATTTTTTGTTGTGTATCCACTTTTCTTATCTATATTTGGCAAAAAGTGTTCATCTTCATAAGGGTTATTCACTATCTGCGGTTTTTTCGTTTTGTATGTCATACCAACTACGCCAGAATCGAGACCTATGACAATTCTGCCTATGCCATCACTCAGTTTTGTCCATAAAATCTTATCTTCATAATCAACGATAAATATCGAACATCTCTCTGCATCAACCAAACTTTTTGCCTCTTCGGAGATGAGTTCTAAAACATTCTCCATATCATCCATTGACATAAGTCTTTTTCCAAATTCAGCGATTTGATTAAATTTTTTCATCTAAATCCTCTCTAATATATGTGTTTAAAAGTTCTAAAAATCCACTTACATAATGTGCAAAAAATATCATAAATTTCACATCCTCGTCATCGAAACCACCCTCTTTGTTTAAGAGTTCCAAAACACCGATGACCTTCCGCTCTGAGTTAAATATGGGCGCTGTTACGATATTTTCGGTTTTATAACCTGTGCGCTCATCCACTTCTGCCAAAAATTCTGCATGCTCATAGGCATCATTTGCAATGACTGGTTTTTTAATTTTTATAGTATAACTAACCAAACCTTTATTTGCCGGTAAAATTATCTTATCTACACCATCTGCCAAAGTTGTCCAGAGTTCGTGTTTGAGATTATCATAAATAAATATAGAGCATCTTTGTGCACCGACAACATCTTTTACATACTTTGCAATGAGTGGAATTCCCTCTTCCAAGGAGCGCTTATTCAGGAGTTCTTTCGCAAATTCCGTTAGTTTACTATAGCGATTGGCTTTCATGACATCTGCCTTTCTCTGAAATTGTATCAATTATTATAGTATAAATTTAACCACATTTTAAGTCGGGAAGTGATTTAATCCCTTCAAAAAAGGAATTATTATGCAAAAAGTACAAATTTGGCACAATCCTAGATGCTCAAAATCACGTCAGGCGCTTGAACTTTTAGATGAAAGTGGCGTGCAAAAAGATATTGTAAAATATTTGGAAGAAAACCCCGACAAAGAGAGAATCAAAGAACTTTTAAAGATGCTTGGATTTGCTTCGGCACGTGAGCTGATGCGTACAAAAGAGGCGATTTATAAAGAACTTGGTTTAAAAGATGAAACAGATGAAGAAAAACTCATAGAAGCGATGGTGGAGCATCCAAAGCTCATCGAGCGTCCTATTATCATCAAAGGCGACAAAGCCATTATTGCCCGACCGCCTGAGAAAGTAAGTGACTTTTTAAAGGCTTAGAACTCGAATTTTTCTATGCTCACGCCATTGTCTTTTAAAAACTTCGAGACAACTTCGGAGTGGGTGTGTTCATACTCTTTTAAGTAGACGATGCGCTTAATACCCGAAGCGATGAGATTTTTACTGCACTCACTACAAGGCTCCAGCGTCACATAAATTGTAGCATCTTCGATAGAAATACCCTTACGAGCTGCCCAAATGATGGCATTCATCTCTGCATGAATCTCATAGGTTTTGCTCCACTCATGATGCTCCGGTGTATACTCATCATTCCAGTGTTCACAGCAGTTTATATAGCCTGCCGGTGTACCGTTATAGCCTGTTGAAAGGATACGTCCGTCTTTAACGATGACGGCACCAACCTGCTTGGAGACACATTTTGAAGCCGAAGCAATCTCACTGGCAATGTTAATAAAAATCTTGTCACTTACCATACCGCTTGACTACTTCGGCATTCTGATGGTATTGATATCTGCATTATCGCGCAGACGGGCAAAATAATCACTTAACACAGCTTCACGCTTCTCACCCATAATGGCATTTATAATTTGCGGACGTACACTCTCAAGCCCTGCATCTTTTGCAGATTCTACTGACTTGATGTAAAAACTCATAAATCCGCCTTTTCCGTTTGGAACAACCGGCGTAAAGTGCCCTACTTTTGTTTTACTTAGCAGTGAAGCCAATTCCGGTGAGATTCTTGCATAAGGAAGCACCTGCTCATTACTCGCGATTTGCGGAGAGTAAAACATAGGGTTGTCTACTTTTTCTTTCATAAGATTTTTATCTTTAGACTCATATATAACAACGGAAAAAGAGGCAGGATGCTTCAGATCATTTTTATGCAGTTCGTAGTAATCTTTTATCTCTTCCTCGCCCGGTTCATCCATCGAAGACATAGCGATGGCATTGTAGAGTTTTTGAGAAAGCAGTTTTTGTTTTATTTTTGCTTTAAGTTCTTCAGATGAGAGTCCGTTAGACTCACGCACAGCATCATAAAAATCATTAATGCTCATCTTATTGCGCTCTGCCATTTTCTTAATGTCATCATAAACTTCTGAAGATGTTACAGAGATATTTCTCTTTTTTATCTCCATACTTTCAAGCTTTTTACGAATCAAGATATCTACCGCTTTTTTCGCATCGACCTTATCTGTTTTCATCTCTTTTTTAACATCTAAAAGTGTTATTGCTTTATTTCCCACAACAACGGCTACACCGTCATAGACTTTGGCCTCAAGAGTTGCTGCCAGTAAAAGAGCTAAAATTATTTTATTCATTTGCATCCATTTATTTTTATACATTGTCGGTATTTTACCAACCTTTAACCAACAATTGCCTAAAATTCCAATAATAATAATTTTAAAGGCTCATCATGGTTGTCACACGTTTCGCTCCATCACCTACAGGATACCTTCACATCGGCGGTCTTCGCACTGCACTCTTCTCTTACCTCTGGGCAAGAAAAAACAACGGAAAGTTTGTTCTTCGCATCGAAGATACTGACAAAAAAAGAAACTCCGAAGAGGCAACAGAAGCGATTTTAAAAGCATTTGAGTGGCTTGGTCTTGAAGCTGATGGTGAGATTACCTACCAAAGCAAACGTGATGCTATCTATGCAAAATATCTGCAACAGCTTTTAGATGAGGGTAAAGCCTACAAATGCTACATGTCAAGAGAAGAGCTTGATGCCCTGCGTGAGCAACAAATGGCAAATAAAGAGCGTACAAAGTATGATGGAAAATATCGTGATTTTGATGGAACACCACCTGAGGGTGTAGAACCGGTTATTCGTATCAAAGCGCCATTAACAGGAGAGATTGTTGTGCATGACGGAGTCAAAGGTGATGTCGTCTTTCAAGCTGAAGATATTTTGGATGATTTTGTCATTGCAAGAGCTGACGGCAGTCCGACATATAACTTTGTTGTTGCCATTGATGATGCTCTGATGGGTATCAATGAGGTCATCCGCGGTGATGACCACCTCTCAAACACACCAAAACAGATAGTAGTTTATGAAGCACTCGGGTTTAATGTTCCTACATTTTACCATGTGCCGATGATTCACAACCAACAAGGGAAAAAACTCTCAAAACGTGACGGTGCGACCGATGTTATGGCATATAAAGAGATGGGTTACCTCCCTGAAGCCCTGCTGAACTTTTTAGTGCGTCTTGGCTGGAGTCACGGTGATCAGGAAATTTTCTCGATGGATGAGATGAAAGGACTTTTCAATCCAAAAGACATCAACAAGTCTGCTTCCATCTATAACACTGAAAAACTAGACTGGCTCAATGCCCACTACATCAAAAACAGCTCAAACGAGAGACTCACAGAACTTCTTACAGAGTTTGGCGTAGTACTCAGTTCTCATGATAAAAGAGAGATTATCTTAGATACACTCAAAGAGCGTGCAAAAACACTCAAAGAGCTTGCCGAACTTATCAATGAGATTATCATTACTCCGACTGCTTATGATGAAAAAGCTGTCAAAAAAGCATTTAAAGGCAATGCAATCGAAGTACTCGAAACTTTTGCCAACAGACTTGAAGCAGCACAAGAACTTCACCTGCCGAATGATTATCATCATGTGATGGAAAAAGTCGTTACAGAGATGGAGATTGGCTTTGGAAAAATCGGAAATCCACTGCGTGTAGCTCTGCTTGGAAAAATGAGTGGCCCTGGTCTTGATGTCGTTATGTCTATTCTTGGACGCGATGAGACACTGGCACGTGTTGCCAAAGCGATTCTTAGCAACATAGAGGAGTAAAACTCTTTTTTTAGCGATATTGTTGTATACTTAAAGTAAGCGCAAGGGGAATTGTATGCAAAAAAGAAGAAAATATCTGTTTTTTCTTACTAGGGGCTTATATATTGGCTGGACACTCTTGCTTCTGAGTGTTCTTGCCATCCTTATAGAGCGCACCTACACCTATGCTACATATATTGCTTTGCAAGATGCCAAAACAAGTGTCAACAAAGACCTCGCATACAGATCATGGGTTGCCTCACACGGTGGTGTTTATGTCCCTGTTGACAAAAGAACACAACCAAATCCCTACCTTAAACGCATAAAAGACAGAGATTTTACGGTACTGGGGAAAAAATACACCCTGATGAATCCTGCCTATACACTCTCGCAGATGATGCATGACTACACAAAGCTTTACGGTGTAAAAACACACATCACAAGTAAAAAACTGCTCAACCCAAGGAACAAACCCGATGAGTGGGAAACACTTGCCCTCAACAAAATAGAGCGCTCACGCAGACAGTATTATGATTTAAGTGCTATTGACAACAAAGAGTATCTGCGTCTCATGAATCCTCTTGTTACAAAAAAATCCTGCCTGAAATGCCATGCTTTTCAAGGCTATAAAGTTGGAGATATTCGAGGCGGGGTCAGTGTCTCCATACCCATGCAGCCACTCTACTCAGATGCTTTGAAAAGTTCACTTTTAGTGGGTGCTTTTTTCATACTTATCTGGCTTGCCGGAATTATGGTTATACACTACTTCATCAAAAAGACCTACAAGTACATTGACGAACAAGAGGAGATGTATGAACAGTACATCTACGGACTTGTAAGCATCGTCGAAAAACGCGATACCTATACAGCAGGACACTCTACACGGGTTGCCAACTATGCCGAACTTATTGCAAAAGAGATGGGTATTTCTGAGGAAAGAATCCATATTTTACACCGTGCGGGCATGCTGCACGACATCGGCAAAATCGCCATTCCTGACTCAGTCTTCTTAAAACCAAGTAAGCTCACGCAAGAGGAGTATAAACTCATTCAAGAACACGTAATTATGAGTTTTGAGATTCTCAACAAAATCACCATCTTTGATGACATTAAAGAGGTAGTCCGCGACCATCATGAACATTATGACGGCAGTGGATACCCACGTGGTCTGCGTGGAGATGAGACACCAATTCTTGCACAGATTCTTACACTTGCAGACTCCTTTGATGCTATGACAACAGACAGAATATACAAAGGGAGAAAAAGTGTTGCAGAAGCACTGCAGGAGATTGAAAAACTTTCAGGCAAGCAGTTTAATCCTGATGTAGTTCACGCTGCACTCAAAGCTTTAAAAAACATCGCTATTGACGAGGTGCACCATCAAAAACCTCAAAATATGCTTGAGCGTGAACGTTTCAGCTATTTTTACAAAGATGCTCTGACCGGACTCTATAACGAGACCTCTTTAGTGAAAGATATACATACTATTGGAGATTATCAACATATTCTCTGGATATCACTCAAAGGTTTTCATAATTTCAACAAAACAATGGGCTGGGATGCAGGAGATGAGCTTCTCATAGAGATAGCTGCCATCTTGAAAAAAACTTTTGAAAACGAGAGCCTGCTCTACCGTTTTTACGGTGACAACTTTCTGGTTTTTAGCAACGACGCAGAGGGAATTACAAAGGTGCAAGAACTATTTAAGAAGCTGTTTGAGAGCCAAAAGGTGAAAATTGATATGAAAGTAAATTCAAAAACAATTACAGCAGATTTAGATATTGAAAGTTTAAGAGATGTTCTTCAAAAACTTTTTTAAAAAATATAAACGTCCCTTTCTTATTAGTTTATTCTTCTTTGTATTTGTAGAGGCTGTTATTATAATCTCTACAGACTATCTCAAACAAAAAGATATTAATTACTACTTGGGTATCTTTACGAGTAATCTTAAGTCTGACATTACAATGGCAAATGCACACTTCACAGAGTTAACACAGCTCTTTTACGATTTTAACATAGACAACAAAACTATTGTTAGTATTATGGCCAAAGCATCTGAGACAAAAGATTTAAACAGACGTGCTGTTTTAAGAGAAAAGCTCTATAAGATGCTCCATCCTGAGTACATCAAAATGGAGCACTATGGCATACGCCAACTCCATTTTCACCTTCCGGGTTCTATTAGTTTTCTTCGTTTTCACAGACCAAAAAAATTTGGTGACTCGCTTGTAGGTATCAGAGAGATAATCGATTATGTGAACAAATACAAAATTCCTATTGCTGCATTTGAAGAAGGAAGAATTTTTAATGGTTTTCGTAATGTTTACCCAATATTTCAAGATAAAAAATTTATCGGAACTGTTGAAATCTCCTTCTCTTTTAATGCCCTGCAGGATTTTTTAATAAAAACAGACTCTACATCCTACCTCTTTCTCATGAAACAAAAAGTAGTTGCAAAAAAAGTCTGGAGTTCTGAAAAGAAAAACTATATGCAGAGCCAATTCAGAGGTTTTTATTTTGATCGGGAAACACTCTCTAACACTATGCAAATGCGACTCAATAAAATATATGCCATTAACAAAGCCCTAGCAGCCATAGTCTCAAAAAAGCTTACGGAAGGTAAATCTTTTTCTCTCTATTTTCATCAAAAAAACATCTATGATGACGCTCCTATTATCATTTCATTTATTGCAGTACCAAACATAAACGATAAAACAGTGGCATATATTATTCACTATCAGTTTGCAGATGCTCTCCATATTTTAATAAAAAATTCTAACATGGTTTTCATTGTACTTACGCTTTTACTCTTTTTCATCGCTCTTGTTGTAATGGTTTATCTCCAAAATGAGCAAAAAAGAAGAAAAAAAATATTTAACAATGCAACACACGATGCACTAACCGGTCTCTACAACCGTTATGCGATTAATCACTTCTTTGCGCAAAAAATAGATGAAGCAAAACGCTATAACAAACCACTGAGCATCATCTTTTGTGACATTGATTTCTTTAAAAAGATTAATGACACCTATGGACATAACATTGGAGATTTTGTTCTCAAAAATATCGCCATCATCTTAAAAAACTATCTTCGATCAAGTGATATTTCTGCACGATGGGGCGGAGAAGAGTTCATCATTTTTCTTCCCCAAACATCAAGCAAAGAGGCAGCTAAAATTGCTGAAAAACTGCGACAAATCATAGAAGATTCTCTCTTTAGCTCCATCAAAATTGTCACATGTAGTTTTGGTGTTGCAGAACTGCAAGCAGATGATACAGCCGACTCGTTTCTAAAACGAGTCGATGCGTTGCTCTATAAAGCAAAAGAAAATGGAAGAAACCGTGTGGAAAGTTCTCTAAAAGACTAAATATCATCCCGATAGACATCTGACATATCAAAATCATTTTCAGGCTCAATTATAGGAATAGAGGTTCCTTCTAAAAAAGTGTGGGTAAATCTACATTAAGCTATAATTAATAAATAAAATCCAAAAAATAAGATTTTCAATGACACAAGAACTTTTTCAAT
>JALUWT010000009.1 GCA_027019325.1 Sulfurimonas sp. | reverse complement strand
TGTAAGACTTGGTGAGAGATAACTGCTAAAAAGATTGTCAAGGCAAAAAGACCGATAATTTGTTTACCGCCCTCTTGGATTTCAGCTTTCTTTTCATCTGCATTAAATGGTGGTTTTCCAGCCGGTACAAAACGTGAAAGTAAAAATGCAGTAATTCCCCAACCCATAATTGCAGCAGGGAACAAGAACAAAAACTCTGTAAAACTTCCTTTACCATCTACCCATACCATCAATGTCGTAATATCACCAAATGGCGACCACGCCCCACCTGCATTGGCAGCAACGACAATGTTGATAGCGCCTGGTACCAAAAATAATTTATTCTCTTTATCGATAGTAAGAAGCACTGTTGAAAGAATCAGTGCAGTAGTAAGGTTATCTGCAACAGGAGAGATGAAAAATGCAAGTAACCCTGTGACCCAAAAGAGTTTTTTATAACTGTAGCCTTTTGAGACAAGATTGTAACGTAAGGCAGAAAAGACACCTCTGTCTATCATCGCTTCGATGTATGTCATCGCTACGAGTAAGAAGAAGAAAATCCCCGCAATTTCAACGATGAGATGCTCTACCTCGCTCTCTAAACCATGTGCATCAAGTCCATTGATAGCAAAATAAAGGCCTGTAAGCATAAATATACCTGTACCTGCTAAAAGTGCTGGCTTGGCTTTGTTGATAAGGTATTTATCTTCTGTCGCAATAAAATAATATGCGGCTACAAAAATAAAAAGGGAAAGTATCCCGACCCAAGTGGTAGTTAAGTGTAATTGTTCATGCATTGTTGCTCCTGCTGTTAGTTGTTGGACATGGTGCGCTATATCTCTATACATACCATCTATTCAGATTCCATATAGTGAGACCCCAAAGACTCCGTACGTGCCAAGGCAGCATCTACGATAGCAGAAGCAGTATTGAGACGTAATTGAAGCAGTCTTCCTATGTCATGGTTTTTCATATCATAGATGAGATTTTTCGCTTCATGAAGCCCTTTGGTTGTCCTGATAATTCCTATATCTTCCCACATCACCTGACGTAGTTTTTGTTTATAGATTTTATCGTTTTCTTTGTGCAGAATATTACCGTAATCTTTCTCAAAACTAGGTGTATTCACTGCCTGATGTCCTTTACTCAAAAGATGGTCTACTGCACGCTTTGCAAAAACGACACCCTCAAGCAGTGAGTTCGATGCCAAACGGTTTGCACCATGTACTCCTGTGCGTGCGGCTTCACCTATCACATAAAGCCCTTCCATCCCAGGAATACAGCCATTAGTGTCACACTTTATCCCACCGTTTGCATAGTGAAATGCCGGTGAGATAGGGGCTTTGTCTTGAGGAAAATGGTAGCCAATAGCTGCAAAAGTACGTGTGATGTTCGGGAAACGGTGTTCAAACCATTCCTTGTCAAACATAGAGAAATCCAAGTATGCCTGTTTGCCTGTTTTACGTTTATAGTCAAATATACCACGCGATACAATATCACGGCTAGCCAATTCTCCTCGTTCATCATAATCAAACAAAAAGCGTCTGCCTTCATCATCTACCACATGTGCACCCTCACCTCTCAGTGCTTCAGTAAGTAACAGTTTTCGTGCATAAGGCGTATCCACAAAAACAGTCGGGTGAAACTGCATAAATTCCATATCTGCAAGCTCTATACCCTTCTCTACACAAATACCATGGATATCTGCAGATACCGTACGCGAATTGGTATTGTATGCATACAGAGAGCCTATCCCTCCTGAAGCGATGATAACATCGTCAGCATAAATAGTGGTCGGTTCATAGTTCACCGTGGCTTTCACACCGTAACAACGTCCATTTTCTATAAGAAGATCATAGACTAATGTATTTTTTTGAAGTTGATGCTTGTTTTGCACCATCATAAAATAATGCATGTAACGTCCCGTAGCATCCCCGCCGGCATGCACGATACGCTCTACAGAGTGTGCAGCTTCTTTGGTAAAGAGAATATTCCCCTCTTCATCTTTGTCAAATTCCATACCCTTATCTATAATATCTGCCGTGGTAAGTAGTGAGGTACGAGAGAGTATTTCTACAGCTTCTTTATTGTTATGGTACGCCCCAGCGGCCATAGTATCTTCAACATGCACAGGAATATCTGCTTCATTCAAAGCAGTCACCATACCCCCTTGGGCATAAAAAGTATTACACTCCCAAGGGATATCTTTACACACCACAAGTACTTTTTTCTCTTTGGGTATGTTCATCGCCGCATAAAGTCCTGCGATACCTGCACCTATAATGAGAACATCATATTTTTCCACGCTTAGCCTTCTACCTGTATATTTGTATTCATATCTTGTATATCTTCTACGTAAGTGGGTGGTGTTTTATAGCCACACCCTGTCAAGATGATACAGCAAAGTGATGCTATAATTGCTTTATGAAAAAAGCCTGTACTATTTTGTCTCATTTGTCTTCTCAGCCTCAATTTAAAGTTTTAAAACGACAAGAGTGCTATCAGAAATATATCAATCTTCTCAGCCCCAAATGGCAAAAAGCAGTTGCTTTTATATACATCAAAGATGAGACACTTTTTATAGCAGTTACACACCCTGGTTTTAAAATGGAACTTAATTATAGTAGAGATTTATTAAAAAGCCTATTAAGACAACTCAACACGCATGATGAGAACTGTCATGAGATGCAAGCTTCCAACGTAGTTGTCTTTCATAGCAAATACCATGCCATACCAGAAAAAAAAGCCTCCTATATCTCTGTGCCACACTACCATGAACGTGCACAAGGCACATTCGACACACCCCAAGACAATGCACTTAAAGAGTCTTTTGAACGTATACAAAACATCATATGCAACAGATAATACAAAACCTCCCCTCCTCTGCAGGAGTCTACCAATATTTTGACGCTAAAGGAAAACTTCTTTATGTAGGTAAAGCCAAAAATCTTAAAAACAGAGTCAAATCGTACTGGAGATTTTCTCCTCATTTTATGCCCAATCCTTCCCAAAGTCCTCGTATTTTAAAGATGCTTGAAGAAGCAACACACTTAGACTACATCGTTGTAGAAAGCGAAGAAGATGCGCTTATTTTGGAAAATTCACTCATCAAACAGCTTAAACCCAAATACAACATTTTACTTCGTGATGACAAGACCTACCCCTATATATACATAGACGAATCGCAAACGTATCCACGGTTTGAGATTACACGAAAAGTCATCAGGGGTAAAGATATTAGTTATTATGGTCCTTTTCCTACAGGGGGACGTGCATTGTTAGATGCCTTGTATGAAGTCTACCCTTTGATACAAAAAAAGTCTTGTTTAAACGAAGGGAAAGCCTGTCTTTTTTACCAAATCAAAAAATGTCTTGCACCCTGTGAAGGCAAGGTCACACCTGAAGCATATGCTGATATCATCGCAGAAGCCAAGCAGTCCATCGTCAAACGTAAACATCTCATAGACACACTTGAAGAGAAGATGACAAACCTCGCAATACAAGAGCGTTTTGAAGAAGCAGGTGCCATGCGTGACTCCGTTGAAGCTATCCGTACTTTGACTATCTCTTCCAACATTGACTTAGCCAACGAGCTTGACCTCGACATATTTGCCATTCAAAATGGAGATGAACGGGGTGTTATCGTGAAACTCTTTATGCGTGGGGGTAAAATTATCTCTTCTTCATACAGTTATTTTCGCCATACACATATTTATGATGTACATGAGGCCTACAAACAGGCTCTTCTAGAGTTTTACACCATCGACACACCTCACATCACAAAACAGATACTCACCGCAGAGGTATTTGACGATAGTGCCCAAGTAGCATCCACTCTCTCCACACGTTTTAACAAAAAAATAGAGATACTTACCCCACAACGTGGTGCGAAAGCAAAACTCATAGCCCTTGCCATGAAAAACTGTGATGAACTCCTACGTAAAACCCAAAGCCATAACATTATGGAACAAAAGGTTGCAGACGTATGCAATCTCTCTGCTATCCCCTACCGTATTGAAACCTTTGATAACTCACACATGATGGGTGTTGCCGTAGTAGGTGGTATGGTGGTATGGCATGAAGACACTTGGGACAAAAGTGCTTACAGGCGCTACGCACTTCATGCACGAGATGAATATGGACAGATGAAAGAGATGCTAAGCAGACGTATAGCACATTTCGAAACAGAACCTGCACCTGACCTTTGGATACTCGATGGAGGACAAGCCAACCTTAACCTTGCCCTTGCCCTGCTCAAAGAGGCTCAAGTAAATTTAGATGTCATAGCCATCGCAAAAGAAAAACTCGATGCCAAAGCACACCGAGCAAAAGGGGCTTCTAAAGATTTACTCTATACAGCAGAAGGACTATTGGAACTAAAACCCAATGACAAACGCCTTCACTGGATACAACGCCAAAGAGACGAAGCACATCGTTATGCCATTACCTACCATCAAAATAAAAAAAGAAAGGAAGATACCCAAATCTCATTGTTGAATAAAAAGGGTATTGGCAAAGCCACTGTGAAAAAACTCTTAGACTATTTTGGTACCTTTGATGCTATAGACAAAGCACCAAGGGAAGAGTTGGAGAAAGTTACAAATAAGAAAATTACAGACATTATTAAAAATTATA
>JALUWT010000008.1 GCA_027019325.1 Sulfurimonas sp. | reverse complement strand
TATGATTGTCAATGCTTTAGTAGGATACACAGGTCTAGCCCCGACACTCAAAGCCACAAGTTTAGGTAAACGTGTAGCTCTTGCAAACAAAGAGTCTCTTGTGGTCGCAGGGGCATTTATAGACATGTCTCTTATTAATGTCATCGATTCTGAGCATTTTGGGCTTTGGTACCTCATCAATGAACGTCCTGTCTCAAAGCTTTACATTACAGCGAGTGGTGGGGCATTTAGAGACTGGGAACTAGATAAGATGAAAGATGCAACATTTTCAGATGCCCTAAAACACCCTAACTGGTCTATGGGAAACAAAATCACCATAGACTCTGCGACTATGACAAACAAACTTTTTGAACTTTTAGAAGCAAAATGGCTCTTTAATACCTCCAACATAGATGCTGTCATAGAAAAAAAGTCTATTATCCATGCTTTGGCAGAGTTTAAAGATGGCTCCACTACTGCTCATTTTGCTGGAGTAGACATGAAACTGCCTATCGCTTTTGCATTGCAGGGAGAAGTCACTGAAGAGATCCTCCCTCCTACAGATTTACTCAGTATTGGTAACTTGGAGTTTCTACCCATAGACGCTGAACGTTACCCTATTTGGCACATCAAAGAACATATTTTACAAAACCCTCATTTGGGGGTGGTAGTTAATGCTGCCAATGAAGTAGCCATAGAAAAATTTCAAAAAGAGCAGTGCAGCTTTTTTGGGATGAGTGATATTATCTTAGATGCGTATGCAAAATTTAAACATATTCAGACAAATACTATTGAAGACATTATTCATATAGACAAAGAGGTAAGAGCCTATGCAAATGCAAGATAAGGTACTTATTTTGCATGGTTGGGGCGGTTCAGATGCACCACATTGGCAAGCCGAACTTGCAAGTGAGATAGCCAAAAACTATGGTACGGTCTCTTTTCCTCTTTTAGACAACTGCCACTTCCCTTCAAAGAACAGATGGATAAAACAAGTCAAACAGATACTCATTGACTTTAAACCAGATACCGTAGTCTGCCATTCACTGGCAAACAACCTTTGGTTTTGGCTTTGCCAAGAGAGTGATATGCGTGAAATAAAAAGACTTTTTATGGTCTCACTACCAAGCCTTACAACACAAGAGAAAACCATAAAGACCTTTTTCCCTTGTCCTTTACCCAAAAATATCTATGCAAAAGAAGTCCACATGATAGTCTCAGACAATGACCCTTGGGTAAAACTAGATGAGGCAAAAGGGATAGCCTCACACTATGATGCCACATTTACTACCATAGCACATGCAGGGCATATTAATGCCGATTCAGGATATGGGAAATGGGAATGGATAGAAAACCTTATCCTTCAAAAACCTAAAAGTGAAACCACATGATACTCAGCATAGAATCAAGCTGTGATGACAGTTCCATCGCCATCACAAAAATAGAAACTAAAAAAATCCTTTACCACAAAAAAATCTCACAAGAGGAACAACACTCCTGTTATGGTGGCGTCGTTCCTGAACTCGCTTCACGTTTACATGCCGTAGCATTGCCAGAGATACTTAAAGAGACAAAACCCTACTTTGACAAACTTAAAGCTGTAGCCGTTACCAATCAGCCTGGACTTGGTGTGACACTTTTAGAGGGTATCGCTATGGCTAAAACCTTGGCTGTGTTGCAAGATATTCCACTCATCCCAGTGCACCATTTAAAGGGGCATATCTACTCTTTATTCATCGAAAAAGAGTCTACCCTACCCCTACTGGTACTTCTCATCTCTGGGGGGCATACACAGGTAATACGTGTAGAGAGTTTTGAAGGTATGGAGATACTTGCTACTTCTATGGATGACTCCGTAGGTGAGAGCTTTGACAAATGCGCAAAAATGATGGGGCTGGGCTACCCTGGAGGACCTCTCATAGAGGCACTTGCTTTAAAAGGTGATGAAGACCGTTTTGATTTGCCTATACCACTGCGTAACTCCCCTCTCATCGCCTTTTCACTCTCTGGGCTTAAAAATGCCGTAAGACTTAAAGTGGAAGCTTGTGGAGGCAAAGAAAATATGAGTGAACAGGACAGAGCAGACCTGTCTGCTTCTTTTCAAAAAGCAGTCAAGCTACACCTACTCCAAAAAAGCAAAAAAATCTTTGCCAAAGAGCACATAAAGGACTTTGCTATTGTTGGTGGGGCATCTGCCAATAAGTATATACGCAATGCCTATGAGAAACTCTGTGGGGAATTTGACAAAACACTGCATGTTGCACCACTTGAGTATTGTTCTGACAATGCCGCAATGATAGGTCGATATGCCCTTGATGCTTATACCAAAAAACAATTTATAAACCCTAATAAAATTGACATAGTCAGTACCAAAAAGCAACAATCAGGAATGCTTCTATAAGCATTCACAAATACCCCCACTTCTAGCCCTCTTTCCTAAGCTATTTTTAGCTAAAATATATACCATACATAAACCACACATTGGAGTATCTCATGGCAGAATATGGTGCTAGTAATATTAAAGTCCTCAAAGGACTAGAAGCAGTAAGAAAAAGACCGGGAATGTACATTGGTGACACCTCTACAAAAGGTCTTCACCACCTTGTCTATGAAGTGGTAGATAACTCTATCGATGAAGCGATGGCAGGCTACTGTGACACGATTAAAGTCACACTGACAAAAGAAGGTTCTGCTATCATCGAAGATAACGGTCGTGGTATCCCTGTTACTGAGCACCCTACTGAGAAAATATCTGCAGCAACTGTCGTACTTACGGTTCTCCATGCCGGTGGTAAATTTGACAAAGACACTTACAAAGTCTCTGGTGGGCTTCACGGGGTTGGGGTTTCTGTAGTCAATGCACTCTCTAAAGACTTGCACCTTACTGTCTTTAAAGACAAAGAAATCCATACACAAAGCTTTAAAGAAGGTATCCCCATAGATGTACTGGCTACAGGAGACAGAACCAACAAACATGGTACCAAAGTAGAATTCTTCCCTGATGATTCGATCTTTACAGAATCTGTCACCTTCCAAAAAGAAATTTTGATGAAGCGTTTCAAAGAGCTTTGTTACCTAAACCCTAAAATCACTATTGATTTTAGGGATGAACGTGATGGCACCAAGGAACTTTTTCATTTTGCAGGAGGTATCAAACAGTTTGTTGAAGATATGAATACAAAACAGGCGCTCTCAACTGCACAGTTTTTCCAAGGAAAAGCCGATGACATTGAGATAGACATCGCCCTTATGTACTGTGATGCAGATTCTGAAAAATCACTCTCTTTTGTAAATAACATTAAAACTGCTGAGGGTGGGACACATGAAGCAGGATTTAGAGCAGGATTGACACGTTCTATGTCATCTTACATCTCTAAAAATGCCAATGCAAAAGAAAAAAATACCAAAATTACGGGGGATGACTGTAAAGAGGGACTTATAGCCATCGTTTCTGTGCGTGTACCTGAACCACAGTTTGAAGGTCAAACCAAAGGGAAACTGGGTTCTAGTTATGTAAGACCATTGGTTCAAAAGTTCTTCTCTGAGAGATTCAACAAATATCTTGAAGAAAACCCTCTTGAAGCCAAAGCGATTATGGCGCAAGTACTTCTCGCGGCACGTGGGCGTGACGCAGCAAAGCGTGCAAAAGATTTGGTGAAACGTAAAGACTCCATGAGTATCGGGACACTCCCTGGTAAACTGGCTGACTGTCAAAGTAAAGACCCTGCGCTTTCTGAAATTTATTTGGTGGAAGGAGATTCTGCTGGGGGTTCTGCAAAACAAGGTAGAGATAGAGTATTTCAAGCGATTTTGCCACTCAAAGGTAAGATTTTAAATGTTGAAAAAGCGCGTTTAGAAAAAATTTTAAAATCAGATGAAATTAAAAATATGATCACTGCACTTGGTTGTGGGATCGGTGAAGAGTTTAACGAAGATAAGCTCCGTTACCACAAAGTCATCATCATGACCGATGCCGATGTTGATGGTAGCCATATTCAAACACTGCTTATGACTTTCTTCTATAGATTCTTAAAACCTGTCATTGAGAAAGGTTACCTCTACCTTGCACAGCCACCACTTTACCGTTATAAAAAAGGTAAAAATGAGATTTATCTCAAAGATGAAAAAGCACTCAATGATTATCTTATCGAAAATGGTATCTCAGTGATAGAAAGTAGTACTATGGGTGAGGCTGATTTAGTCGATTTATTTAAACTTATAGCTTACTATCGTATGACACTCAAAGAGATAGAAAAGCGTTTTGCACTGCCAGAAGTATTACGTTATATGATTGAGAACCCTGATGTAGTAGGAACTGACAATAAGGCACTAGCAAAAACTATCGAAGCGTACATCGCAGACCTAGGCTACAACATCTTAAACAAAACTGTTACAGATGATGTGATTCACCTTTTTGTGCAAACCAATGATGGACTCGAAGAACTTATCGTAGATGATATCCTCTTTACCAACCCACATTACAATGAAGCGATACACATCAACCAAAAGATACAAGAACACATCACAGATGAGTTTAAAGATAAAGACTTACTTGCACTCTTTGAAGAAGTAGAAAGTTCTGCTAAAAAAGGTGCCTATATTCAACGCTACAAAGGTCTAGGTGAAATGAACCCAGAGCAACTTTGGGAAACCACAATGACA
>JALUWT010000007.1 GCA_027019325.1 Sulfurimonas sp. | reverse complement strand
GGCTACAGTGTGTGGCGGCTATTTAGCACTTAAAGCAGCAGATATTGAGACAAGTGATACAATAGCCGGTATTGCTATGGGAATGGTAAGCGAGGGTGAAAAGTATGCAGTTCTTTCAGATATTATGGGGCTTGAGGATCATGATGGTGATATGGATTTTAAAGTAACAGGCTCAAAAGAGGGTATCACTGCTATGCAGATGGACATTAAACTCGGCGGTATAAGTCTAAATATATTAAAAGAGGCACTCTATCAGGCAAAAGAGGGACGTGCCCATATTATTGATATTATGCTTGATGCTGAGAGTAAGATTGAATTTAATGACGGAGTACTCCCTTCAACAGAGCATTTTCATATTGACCCTGGATTTATAGGTGAGATTATTGGTCAAGCAGGAAAAACTATTCGTGAAATTATAGAGAAGTTTGAAGTTGCAATTGACATTGATAAAAAAGATGGTAAAGTAAAAATTACCGGCAAAAATAAAGAGGGCGTTTCCGGTGCAAAAGAGCATATTCACGGCATAGTCAATGCACCAAAAAAAGAGAAAATTAAGTATGAAGTCGGCTCTGTTTATGAGGGTGTAGTTAAACGCATCGTTGATTTTGGTGCTTTTGTAGAGCTTCCAGATGGAACAGACGGACTGCTGCATATCTCTAAAATTTCTAAAGAGCGTGTAAATGATGTCAAAGATGTTTTGCATGAAGGGCAAAAACTAAAAGTAGAGATTCTTGAGTTTAAAGGCAACAAAATCTCTTTGGGAATGGCATAAGTGCCAGACCATAACAAACGACATAATTCAATGAAAAAAGAGATAATAAGATGCAAGGCGAAAGTCCACAGGAGCTACTAGTAGCTTCAAGGATTTTAAACGCAGTAGATTGTTATCTCTTTTTTCACCCAAAGGGCAACATTTAAAAGATTCATCTTCTGCGTTAAACTTAGGCTAACGATGCCAGCATCGCCAACAAAAGTTTGCCTTGAATCTAAACCTTTTAAATATTGTTGAATATGTCGTTTGTTATGGTCTTGCACTTAAAACTCAGCACTTTTTTAGAAAAGGCTGTGTATAATTCGGCTATCAATTTCTAGTAGGGAAATCGTGGCATTTATGTTTCGGTTGCTTCATTGTTTGATGAGGTTACGCTATCCGAACGAGTTGTAATAATTTTAAGGAACTTACAATGAAAAAAATTCTTTTTCTTTTAGTGGCTCTTTCAGCTGCTGCATTCGCTAACGATGGTGAAGTTGCAAACCAAACTCTTAAAGCATACTCTATGCTAGCTGCTGGTTTAGCAATTGGTACTGCTGCACTTGGTGGAGCTATCGGTATGGGTAGCACTGCTGCTGCAACTATTGCTGGTACTGCTCGTAACCCAGGTTTAGGTGCTAAACTTATGACTACAATGTTCATCGCTCTTGCAATGATCGAAGCACAAGTTATCTATGCACTAGTAATTGCGTTAATCGCACTTTACGCTAACCCATACTTAGGTTAATCGTTTCACGATACAATAAGTAAAAACCTCAGTTCGACTCTTTGGAGTCGGACATTTTAGACCACTCTTTATATGCGCAGGTGGTGGAATGGTAGACACGCAACGTTGAGGTCGTTGTGCCTTCGGGTGTGGGGGTTCAACTCCCCCTCTGCGCACCATACTTTCAAATAATTATCCAACTTTAAAACTTCTTTGTTACAATCGTATAAATTTTTTACAAGGCATAGCTATGCACTATAGATATATTGGAAAAACAGGTCTGCGTGTAAGCCCAATTTGTATGGGCACAATGACTTTTGGTACACAGACTCCTGATGAAAAGGTCGCTTTTGAAATCATGGACAAGGCCTATGATGCAGGTGTGAATTTCTTTGATACCGCAGAACTTTATCCTGTCCCGCCAAATGCAAAACTTGCAGGGCTTACTGAAGAGATAGTAGGGAGATGGCTCAAAACTAAACCGCGTGAGAGTATTATTTTGGCAAGCAAGGTTGCCGGTGCTGCGAGTGGCTGGTTTGTCCCTCCCATCCGCCACGGTTTGACAGCTATAGACAGTTTTCATATAGAGCGTGCGGTAGAGGGCAGTTTGAAGCGTTTGGGGACAGATTATATTGACCTCTATCAAATGCATTGGCCCGATACTGTTGTGCCCATAGAGGAGAGTATGAAGGCCTTTGACAGATTGGTTCAAAGCGGAAAGGTACGTTATATTGGAACATCGAATGACACAGCCTATGGAATGACAAAGGCTCTGATGACTTCGGAGTTTCAAAACTATGCGCGTTTTGAGTCCATCCAAAACAATTTTTCTCTGCTCAATCGACGTTTTTTAGATGAACTTGCTACTCTTTGCGAAAAAGAGCAGGTCTCACTCCTTCCATATTCGCCTTTAGGTGGAGGTGTTTTGAGTGGTAAATACAATCAGGCAGAAATTGGGGAAGGGCGCTTCATGGAGTATATGCAAGCAAATGATAAACGGCAGCGTTTTATGGCAGAACGTTTTGTAAATGACAAAACACTCATTGCAACACAAAAATATCTTAAAATTGCTTATGATGCAGGAGTTGATCCTGTCACTATGGCTATCGCATGGTCTAAACAGTTTGATTTTGTAGCATCGACGATAATTGGAACAAGAATACCCAAACAGCTTGATGCCAGTTTGGCAGCGATGGAGTTAGAACTGAGCAGTGACATTTTAGAGGCATGTGACAAGGTTCACGCAGAGATTTTATACCCTATGGGTTAAATTTCTCCTGCTTTCCACGCCTCTATAGCATCACCCAGTGTTTCAAACTCATCTGATTTGCCAATGATAAATATCTCATCAAAGATGTAGCAGATGATATGTCTGCTGAGTGATTCGAGTAAAAAGACAGCATACTCATCAACACTTTTCATATCTACGGACAAAACCCGCATACCATCAATGATATCATTGATTTGCGGTACAATATCATACTCTACATTTATAAGTTTTTTACCGTCACTTTGATAAATAGCCACAAGGAAACCTTTTTTTAGTATAATATTATCAAAAAAGAAAGAATATGAGGATAACTAAATGAATATAGCAAATGATGTAAGCGAATTGATAGGCAATACGCCTCTTGTAAAATTAAATACTCCCTCAAAGTTAAGTGGTGCGACCATACTTGGCAAATGTGAATTTATGAATCCGACCTCTTCGGTAAAAGATCGTATAGGTTTTAATATGATACGACGGGGTATAGAGTCAGGTGACATCACACAAGAGACAACAATCATCGAGCCTACAAGTGGTAATACAGGGATTGCATTGGCTTCTATTTGTGCAGCAAAAGGATTAAATCTAATTTTGACAATGCCTGACTCTATGAGTGTTGAGCGCCGTAATCTCTTAAAAGCACTTGGCGCAAAGCTTGTTCTTACTCCTGCAGCAAAAGGGATGAAAGGTTCTATTGCAAAAGCACAAGAGCTGCGTGAGGCTACTCCAAACTCTTTAATACTGCAGCAGTTTCAAAACCCTGCAAATCCAGAGATTCACAGACTTACAACAGCACGTGAGATACTGCGTGACACCGATGGCAATCTTGATGTTTTTGTTGCAGCGGTGGGAACAGGTGGAACACTGACGGGAACATCTACTATTCTTAAAGAGGAGCTGAAAGATATTGCGATTTTTGCAGTGGAGCCTGAAGCTTCGGCGATACTCTCCGGAGAAAATCCTGCACCGCATAAGATTCAAGGTATCGGAGCTGGTTTCATTCCTGATATTTTAGATACTTCTGTCTATGCAGAGGTCATAAAGGTTAGTAATGAAGATGCCATCCAAACTGCAAAAATGCTGGCTCAAAAAGAGGGATTGCTTGTCGGTATTTCTACAGGAGCAAATGTTTATGCGGCGATGCAGATAGGCTCACGTGAGGAGTTTCAAGGAAAAACCATAGTGACTATTCTTTGTGACACGGGAGAACGTTATCTCTCTACAGAGCTCTTTAGTGAAGATTGATTTTTTAGAGACAATAAAAGTGCTTGATGGCCGTGTGTACAATATAAGCTACCATCAAAAGCGTTACGAATCTGTACTCAACTTTTATGGTATAAAAAAATGCATACAGCTTAAAGATATCATCCATCCTCCTCAAAATGCTCTGCAGAGATGTCGAGTCATTTATGATCTTGAGGGAGATATAGAGTGCAGTTATCATTCTTATAAAAAACGTAAAGTAGAACGTCTGAAACTGCTCCATGCAGATACTCTTGAATATACTCATAAATATGCCAACAGAGAATCTTTGGAGCTGCTTTTTAGTCAAAAAGAGAATTGTGATGAGATTTTAATTGTTAAAAATGGTCTGCTTTGTGATACAAGCATTGCAAATATCGCTCTGTTTGACGGCAGAAAATGGGTGACACCAAAAACACCACTTTTAGAAGGCACAACGAGACAGCGGCTACTTGAGAGCGGCTTTTTAACGGTGAAAAATATCGCTGTTGAAGATTTGAAAATGTATTCTCAAATGGCACTGATGAATGCGATGATAGATTTTGATATAATTGCAGATAAAAAAATAGAGGAAATAATTTGTTAGAGAGTTTAATACAAGAGAGAGATTTTGCAAAATTGATGAAAAAGCATATGCAGGAGTTGATAATTTTACTTTTTCAAAAGGAGCAGAATTTTGGGATTTTATGTAAGATAGAAGATGTTTCATTTAATCCTGAACTTCCTGATACTATGTATGCAGAGTTTAGACCCTTGACACTTTTTTTCCTTGCGGGCTATACTTTTGAAACAGCCCGCATAGAAGATGAAATGCTTATATTTGAAGCGGGTTTTGGTAGTGATAACTTTGGAAGTGTTGTTTCAGTTCCACTGCTTAGCATTTTGCAAATCATAGTGGATGAGACGCCACTCTTTATAAATATCGCTATTGAAAAAGAGATAAAAGAGGAAGTTCAAACCAAAGAAGTTGATGAAAGCGGAGTAAAGAACTCCATGGCTTCTTTTCTTTCAAACCCTGAAAATTCAAAGTTTGTAAAAAAGAAATAAAGGGTAGTTCTTGCTTTTAGACTTTATTTAATGAAAGTAGGTAATTGACGACATTATCTACAAAAGCATCATGCTTTCTCTCTTTGAGGTAAGCGATGTAAAAATGTCTTGTGATTTTATGATTTTTCAGTCTTGCTTCATAGAGTGTTCCACTCTCAAGCTCTGCTTTAATTACGTGGCGTGACATAATGGAAACAAGAGGACGTTCTGCATTTTTGTCAGCATGTAAAATAGACTCTTTAATGGCAGTAGGACTTGCGAGAACACCAATGACATTAAAATTGTTGCAATTAACTCCTATCTCTTCAAATGCTTCAGAAGTCAATTTTCTTGTATGAGAATCTTCATTTCTACAAATCCAATCGAACTCAAGCAGATCATCTGCACTGAGGTGTTTTTTGATTGGCTGATTTGAAAACAGAACAAGTTCATCTTCAACCCATTCTCTATATACAACACCCTCTTTAAAGATAGGAGATTCGATGAGTGCTACATCTATCTTTTTATCTTCAAGCTGCTCTATAATTTTTGCAGAGACATCAACATTCATGAAAACTTCATTATCTATGCGTTTTTTAATCTCAGCAAGATAGTTTGGAAGGACATAGTTTCCAATGGCAAAAGAGGAACCCATAACAAAAGTAAACTCTTTATTGATGATTTTAAGTAGCTCTTTTTCAGAACTTTGAATGGCTTTTTCAAGTCTAACAGTAATGCGGTAGAGATCTTCACCCTCTTTTGTCAAAACAATTCCATTCTTCTTACGTTCAACTATTCGAGTGTCCAAGTAGTCTTCAATAAACTTTATCTGTTGTGTAACAGCAGGCTGTGAAATGCCCAATTTGGCGGATGCTTTAGAGAAGCTCTTCTCCTTAATAACCATCAAAAATGTATGTAATTTTGCAAAATCTTTTAACATAATAATTCCTATAAGTAATAATAATAACAAAATTATAACTCATAATTATAATTATTGCAATAGTTTTGTAATAATTTTCAGATTTTTTTGTTATAATATTATTACTTTAGAATAAAGGGCTTCTTTAAAAACCCTAACAGTGGACTTACATGGAAAAAATATTTAAAAATTTAAACGAGTCTCAAACTGCTGCAGTGAAGCAAACAGAGGGGCCTGTTCTTATACTTGCAGGTGCTGGAAGTGGTAAAACTACAACAATTATCTCACGTTTGGCATATCTTATAGAAGCCGTGGGAATTCCTCCTGCAAACACATTAACGCTGACTTTTACAAATAAAGCGGCAAAAGAGATGAAAGAGCGTTCTTTGGCAATGATGGAAAAAAACGGTGCCTATCCACCTTTGCTTTGTACCTTTCATAAGTTTGGACTGCTCTTTTTAAAATTTAATATTCATCGCCTGGGGCGTCAAAATAATTTTGTCGTTATCGATACAGATGATAAAAAAAGAATTATTAAAAAGATAAACTCAGAGCTTCCGACACCGCTCATAGCAAGTGAGATTTCCCGTTATAAAAATTCACTGCTTTCTCCTGATGATGCCTATAAACAGGCAGAACTTTTTAACTACAAGCAGATTGCGGAAGTTTACAGAGAGTATGAAGCTTATTTAGCAGAAAATAATCTGGTAGATTTTGATGACCTCATTGCATTGACATACAAGCTGCTTGATGAAAATCCGGAACTTGCAGAGCAGACATCACAAAAATACCAGTATATTATGATAGACGAGTATCAAGACACCAATGAACTGCAGTTAAAGCTCATCCAAAAACTTTGCAGCGCACACAATAATATTTGTGTGGTTGGTGATGATGATCAGAGTATTTATGGCTGGCGTGGTGCGCATATTAGAAATATCATGGAGTTTGATGAAGATTTCACAGGGGCGCATGTTTTTAAACTTGAAGAGAATTACCGCTCACGCGCGCCGATTTTAAAAACAGCGAATGCGCTCATAGAGCATAACCGCTCCCGTCTTGGGAAAAAACTCATTGCAACTCGCGGAGAGGGCGATGATGTCAGTACACTCAATTCCAATGATGAAAATGAAGAGGCAAGAAAAATCGCCGTTAAAATCCAAAAGCTTCTCGATTCAGGTGTCAGTGCAAGTGAAGTGGCTATTTTGTACCGTGTAAATGTACTTTCCCGTTCCATTGAAGAAGGGCTTAACCGTGCAGGAATTGGCTATAAACTTGTCGGTGGATTGCGTTTTTATGACAGAGCCGAGATTAAAGATCTTATATCGTACATCCGTGTGATTACAAACAATCATGATGATTTTTCTCTCAAACGCATCATAAACAAGCCAAAAAGAGGGCTTGGAAAAGCAAGTGTCGATAAGATAGAACTGGCTGCTCACGCAAAAGGAAGTTCTATTTTTGAGTATGTCAAAACGGTTGATTTTAGTGAACTCGAAGCACTTGTCAAGAAGAAAAATGCAACAACACTCAAACAGTTTGTTGCAGACATAGAAGATATTGCAGCTGTTGCAAAAGAGTCAACATATGAATTTATTGATGTTTTAGAAGATACTTTTCATCTCAAAGATATTTATGTCAATATGCAAGATGGGCAGGAACGTATCTTGAATATGGATGAGTTTTATGGACTTTTCCGTGATTTTATAAAAAACAAACCGGAAGCCTCTTTAGATGAGTTTTTAAATGAGCTGACACTACAAAGTGAACAGGATCAGGTTGAGGGCGAATCTATCTATATGATGAGTATTCATGCCTCAAAAGGCTTGGAGTTTGAACATGTCTTTGTTATCGGTATGGAAGAGGGATTTTTACCGCTTGTAGGTGATGGCAGTGACTTGGAAGAGGAGCGCCGTTTAGGTTATGTATCTTTTACACGGGCAAAAGAGAGTTTGACACTCTCTCACGCAGCAAGCCGTTTTTACAAAGGGCGAAGAAGTGACTTGGCTAAGAGTCGTTTTTTTAATGAAGCGGGATTGTGTGACGGCTCTTTAATCGTTGAGAAGAAGACAGCCTTTAAAAAAGGTGACCTGGTTCGACACAAGATCTTTGGAACAGGACGCGTAACAGGTGTTAGTAAATCAGGACGAGAGTTTAAACTGCAAATAAATTTTGCAGGAACTAAAAGAGATATTTTGGCATCTTTTGTAGAAAGATTATGAATCGGCTGTTTGTTGCGTATAAGCCAAGCGGTATTGGCTCAAATAAATTTTTGTATACCTTAAAGAGAAAGTATCAAGATAAAAAAGCAGGCTTTGCCGGGACACTTGACCCTTTTGCAAAAGGGGTGTTGCTTGTTGGTTTTGGAAGCTATACAAAACTCTTTCGTTTTTTAAATAAAACACCTAAAAAGTACAGAGCAACACTTTGGCTTGGGGCAAAGAGTGACTCACTTGACATTGAGATGATAGAAGAGATCGAGACAGTTTCGGAGTTCTCTTTCGCACAGATAGAAGCAGCTGTAGACTCTTTAGAAGGAGAGTTGGAGTATGACCCACCCATCTTCTCAGCAAAACGCATCAACGGGCAACGTGCCTATGATTTGGCACGTGCCGGTAAAAAAGTAGAACTCAACAAAATAAACTCTACCATTTATGAAACAAAACTGCTGCACTACGGTCATCCTTTTGTAACGTTTGAAGCCAGTGTCAGTGAAGGGACATACATCCGTTCGCTGGGAAAAATAATAGCACAAAGGCTTGGCTTGCGTGAGGGAAGTTTGAGTATGCTAGAGAGACTTTGTGAAGGGCAGTTTGTTTATGAGAATGAAAAAGCCTTAGATATCAAAAAATGTCTCAATATTCCTCAGAATTATTATTTGGGAGATTATGAGAATGTCAGATATGGAAGAGTTCTTGCTTTAGAAGATTTAAAAGAACAAAAAGCCGGAACATATTGGCTGGATAATGGTGAAAATATCTCTGTCATCACACTCGATGAAAAGAGTGTAAAATATGAATTAGGAAGAGTAGAATGTTAGTATTGGCTAGAAAACTTAATGAATCCATTGTTATCGGTGATAATATTACCATTAAGGTAGTCTCCGTAGAAAATGGCGTGGTAAAACTGGGCATTGAGGCACCACGTGAGATTTCCATCATTCGCAGTGAACTCATTGAAGAGGTCACAGAGTCTAACAGAGCGGCAGTTCAAGAACAGGGTGTCGATAAAAATGATATAGATTCATTGAGTAAGTACCTAGGAAAATCATAAACGATGAAAAAGTACAAAGCCTTTGCAAAAGTCAACATCTTTTTAAAAGTAACCGGAAAAAGAGAAAATTATCATGAGATAGTCTCTCGTTTTATGCGTGTTGAAAATCTCTATGATGAGCTCTCCTTTGTCTCTAAAGAGAGTATTGGTGCAAAGGCAAATGAGTTTAAAATCATCGGAGATTTTGCTTGTGAGACACAACAAAACACTATTTATAAGGCCTATGTTGCGCTTAAAAATGCGACGAATTCGGATGCTCTTGAAAAGTTGATGCAGACACATGCCGTGCAGGTGGGAAAAAACATCCCGGCATTTGCAGGATTAGGCGGGGGCAGCAGCGATGCGGCGACATACTTAAAAATGTGTAATGAAGTACTGCATTTGAACCTCAGTCTCAATGAACTAGCGACTATAGGTTTGAGAGTGGGCGCAGATGTACCTTTTTTTATCTATGGTTACACAAGTGCAAATGTCAGCGGTATTGGAGAAGTGGTCGAAGCATTTGATGAAGAGCCTTTGGAATTTGAAATATTTACGCCAAAGGTAGAGATATCTACACCAAAGGTATACAGTGCATACAGAGAAAATTTTTATGCACCAATCGATGGTTTTGAAGCGCAGCGCTTACAGGCAATGCCCTCAAAAGAGATTATGCAGAGTATGAGTGCCAAAGAGGCAAATGACCTTTTTGCGCCGGCACTTCAGGAGTATAAAGAGCTTAAAGAGCACTATAGACAAGGCTACTGCTTCAGCGGCAGTGGCAGTAGTTTTTTTAGGGTAATATCAAAATGATAGAGAATGTAATGATGTTTTTTGTATTATTGCTAATAAGTGGTAATATTTATACATCGTATAGAATGTTTAAATCTGATAGTTATGAGTCATTGCAAAAAGTATTTCAATTTATTATGATTTGGTGCATCCCATTTATAGGAATGCTTATTGTGCTCTTCTTTTTAAGTGATGAGAGTTCAAGTACAACTAGTTATAGTGATAATAGTGGTGCTGAAACAGGCTATAGTGACAGCTGCTTAGGTGGGCATTGTGATTAAATTTTGGAAAATAAGAATAGAAAGAGTAAATAATGGGTGAGACAATAGCAAAAAATAAAAAAGCCTATCATGATTATTTTATAGAAGACAAATTTGAAGCGGGACTTGTTCTATCCGGCAGTGAGGTGAAGGGAATCCGTGCACATCGTGTAAATCTTAAAGACAGTTTTATCCGTTTTGTCAAAGATGAGGCATATCTTTTTAATGCCCACATAGGAAGGTTAGAGACCACACACCATTTTTACGGCCATGAAGAGCGCGGCTCACGCAAGCTTCTTTTGCATAAAAAAGAGCTGCTAAAATTGCAAAAAGCGATAGATAGAGACGGCTATACCGTTGTTCCTCTGCAGCTCTACTTTAATTCACGCAACATTGCAAAACTTCAAATTGCTCTGGCAAAAGGGAAACATCTGCATGACAAGCGTCAGGATTTAAAAGAGAGAGACCAAAAACGTGACATCGCTAGGGCTATGAAGGATTATTAATGTTTCGCTATCTCTATTTACTGCTTGGATTTACTTCACTTTTTGCATTAAACTTTGAAATTGTAAACCCGGATGTTGTCAATGGAAAAACAACACTGATAAAGTTTAAAAAAGAGAGAGGCATTCGCTATAAAAATGTCATAGTAGGCAAGAAAAAATTTCCAATTTTTCAAAATCCTCTGAATCGTGATGAATACTGTGCACTTGTCGGATTTTCTTATTATGAAAAGCCTGCGACAAAAGAGCTCTATGTCAGCTACGAAAAAAATAAAAAATCTGAGAAAAAACTGCTCTTCTTGCATCTTCACGCAGGTAGGTATAAAAAAGAGACGATTTCTGTTGATCCTGCAAAAGTCAATCCAAAAGCACCGGCAGTAAAAAAAAGAGTAGCACGTGAGTATGTAGAAGCTATGAAAATTTATAATAGTGTGCATAAGACAAATTATCTGTACAGACCTTTCATCTTACCGCTTGAAAGCACCATCACGAGTGAATTTGGTAAAGCAAGAGTCTATAACGGCTCACTTAAGGGCTATCACAGTGGAACAGATTTTAGAGCCAAAATGGGAACGCCGATAAAAGCTGCCAATGATGGGAAAGTTGCTTTGGTAAAAAAAAGATTTTATTCGGGTGGTACAGTTGTTCTTGATCATGGAGAGGGAATCTATACCTGTTATTTTCACATGAGTAAATTTTCTGTGAAGCAGGGCGATATTGTAAAACGAGGTGAACTGTTAGGGTTTTCCGGAAAGAGCGGGCGGGTTACAGGTCCTCATTTGCATTTTTCCGCTAGAATTGATGGTGTACAAGTTGACCCGCTGCAACTTATAACACTGATGAATAACAATATACTAAAGGTAGATAATTAATGACTCTTTTTCAACTTTTGATGCTTGGCGCATCCGCATTTTTTGCTTATAAAATTTATGAACATATTCAAACGCTGCAAGACCCACAAGAAAAAGATGAGAGTAGAAGTGCAGAAGCATTCTCAACTTTTGATGCCTCCTCTTTAATAGAAAAAGCTGATGAAGAGATGCAAAAAGGGGATTATCAAAAAGCCCTGGCAATCTACTCTGAAGCCAATATTAAAGCACCCAAAGATGCCGAGACACTTTTTAAAATGGGTTATGTACTGGACAAACAAGAGAGAGACAATGAGGCGATGGATTACTATAAAGAGGCGCTTGAGCTTGACCCGAACAACAGTTACATTCATCAGGCAATGGCTTCTATTTATAGAAAGACGCAAGAGTTCGCGAGTGCAAGAAATCATCTCAATGCTTCGCTAAAGATTGATGATAAAAACCCCATAACGTACTATAATTATGGAAATCTGCTTGTTGATATGAAACATTTTGATGAAGCTAAAGAGATGTATAAAAAAGCACTTGAACTTGATGGGGATTTTAAAGAGGCCAAAGTGGAACTTCTCAAGTTACAGGAGCAGGGATGAAAATTTTAGAGATATATGAGTACTTGAATGAACTCTCTCCTTTTGAGATGCAGGAGTCTTGGGATAACTCGGGACTTTTGCTTGGTGATTTTAAAGAAGAGATCACAACTATTGCTCTCAGCATTGATGTCGATGAAGCTCTGATTGACTCTTTGGAAGAGGGGACACTGCTTGTGACACATCATCCCATCATCTTTGGAGGTTTGAAGCAGTTGGAATTTTCAAAATATCCGGCGAACCTGTTGCATAAGATGATAAAGAAAAATATCTCTAACATTGCCATGCATACAAATTTTGACCAGACACATCTCAATGATTATGTCGCAACGGAGATTTTAGGCTATGAGATAGCACAAAAAGATGGTTTTGTAGCCTATTTGGATGTCAATGAAAATTTTGAGAGTTTTGCAAAAAAAGTTACTTCTGCTTTTGGACTGCCTCACGCAAAGTGTGTCAAAGCAAATACTTTTGTAAAAAGAGCAGCACTTACAACCGGAAGTGGATGTTCATTGATGCGAAGTTTAGACGCAGATTGTTTTTTGACCGGTGATGTAAAATATCATGATGCGATGGAAGCAAAAAGCATAAATCTTTCTCTAATTGACATCGGTCATTATGAAAGTGAGCGCTTTTTTGCCCAAATTTTACAAAAGCATTTGAAAAATTTAGGTTTAAAAGTTATAATTGCGTCATCAGAAAATCCATTTACATATGTTTAAGCATAATAAGCGCTAAAATGGATTACAGTAAAACCCCAAAGGACTCCAATGAATAAGCACTTAAAGCAACTAATTGACCTCTCTATCGTAGATAAAGAGATAGATGCGTTTGAGCCTCAAATAGAAGAAGCAAACTCAAAATATGAAGCTGCACAAGCAAAAACGAAGAGTATTGAGTCAGATATTGAAAATTTAACAAATGAAATTAAAGAAGAAGAAGTTAAAAAAGCAAAAAATGAACTTCACCTTGCAGAACTTTCTAATAAATTAGAAGAAAATGCAAAAAAATCTTCAGAAATAAAAACTGAACGTGAGATGAAATCACTTCAGCTTGAAGAAGAGATTGCAAAAGAACAGATTACATTTGCAAATGAAGAGATTGAAAGACTTGAAAAAATTATTGAAGCAAAAAAAGAGCAAATTGATGCTGCAAAAGTTACACTTAAAGAGTTAGATGCAAATTTAGAGAGTGTAAAAGCAGATGTTGATGCAAAACTTGAAGAGATAAACAAAGAGCGTCAAGAAGTTTTCAAGAAAAAAGAGAAACTTTTGGCTGATGTAAATCAAAAAGGTTTGGCTTTTTATCAAAAAATCCGTAGATGGGCAAAAAATACAACAGTTGTTCCGGTAGAAGATCAAGCTTGTATGGGTTGTCATATGGTCATCGGTGACAAGGTGTATGCTGATGTCATTAAAGGTGAAGATATTACAACATGTCCTCATTGTGGACGTATTCTTTACGTGAAAGCCAGCGAAGAGTAGGCTTTGAGCCTCTTTAGTGTTTTTTACTTTTTTTTAAGTGCGGTGCTTTTTCTTATAGCACTGCCACTTTTGATACTCTTGTCGTTTAAGAAGAAGTATCGAGAATCGATTCCTGCAAGATTTTTTCTTTTTAAAAACCCTCCTTTTAAAAATAGTGATGCGCTGTGGTTTCATGTATGTTCTTTAGGTGAAGCAAGAGCTTTAAAACCGATACTTCAAGAGTTCGATACCGAGAATTTTCTCATATCAACGATTACACATACAGGAAATACAGAAGCGAAAAAGTACAAGGCTGAGGTACGTTATCTGCCTTATGAGATGTATCTTCCTTTTTGGATAAAACCGCAGAAGGTTTTAGTAGTTTTAGAGGCAGAATTTTGGTACCTGCTTTTTCGTATAGCAAGTGCAAGAGGTGCAAAAGTGATTTTGCTCAATGCAAGAATTTCAGATAAAAGTGTTGACAAATACTTAAAATTCGTATGGTTTTATAAGAAAATGCTTGAAAAAGTAGAAATCATCTATGCACAGAGTGAAGTAGATAAAAATCGTTTTATTGCACTGGGCGCTAAAAATATTGAAGTTATCGGAAATATTAAACTCGCAGGTGAGATAAAAAAGACAAAGAGTTATATAAAGCCTGCAGATGTTGAGCTGATTGTGGCGGGAAGTACACATCCACAAGAAGAAGAGGCTGTGCTCAAAGCTTTTGTAGCTTATAAGAAAGTTACTCCAAATGCAAAATTAGTAATAGTGCCTAGGCACCCGGAACGTTTTGTATCTGTATATGAGTTGATGCAAAAATATGCGGATGAATCTGCTTTGAGCATAGAAAAATTTTCTCACACGCAGGCATTTGAGAGTGATTTGATTTTGGTCGATATGATGGGAGAACTCAATAATATTTATGCCATCAGTGATGTAGCAATATTAGGCGGTGCATTCCGTGAAGATGTAGGTGGGCATAATCCGCTCGAACCTGCTTATTTTGGCTGTAAAATCATTACAGGAAAACACTTTTTTCATCAAAAAGAGCTCTTTAAATATGTACATCACGTACAGTATGTAGAGCCGGATGCGATAGAACAGGCACTTGAAAAAACAAAAGAGCTTCCTCCTTCAATGGTAGAAGAGACAATTAATTTGGAACCAGTGGTTCAAAAAATAAATGAATTTATGAGATAAAGGGAAAATATGGCAACAGAAAAAGCATATAAATTATTGGCAGCACAAGAGGGCATTTCAAACTCTCAGGCAAAATCTATGATAGACAGAGGACTTGTCTATGTAGGAAATAAAAAAGTAATGATAGCCCGCGGTGAGATTGATGAGCGAACGATGTTTCGTGTAATCAAGATAGAAAAAGCGAAGCCTATTTTTGAAAATGATGATATTATAGTCATTGACAAACCGGCATATGTCAACTCCGATGAGATTGAACGTCAGTTTAAAGATGCTCGGCTTTTGCATAGACTAGACCGTGAGACAAGTGGTGTTTTAATGCTTGTAAAAAATGAAGAGTTTCGCGAAAAGGCGATTAAAGAGTTTGCACAGGACAAGGTTTATAAAGAGTATATCGCATGGGTTGAAGGAATTATGACTGAGCCAATAGAAGTCGATAAAGCTATCCTCACGCAGAAGAGAAACAATCGTGCGACGTCTAATGTCTCTCCAAAGGGAAAACCTGCGCGAACAGAATTTTTTCCAGATATTGTCAGTGCAAAAAAGACAAAGGTCAAAGTCATTATTCATAATGGAAGAACACATCAGATTCGTGTTCATGCAAGATATATTGACCATCCTATAGTAGGTGATGAGCAGTATGGTGGTCGTCGTGCAAAACGGGTGATGCTCCATGCTTATAAAGTACGATTGTTAGGGATGGAATTCACTGCCCCTGAGCCGAAATCTTTTAAAACATTTGAGTAATTAAGAAAAACTTAGTTACAATTCGAAAAAAAATTACAGAGAGTAAAGAGGTGTTTGAATGTTTGGTACTTTAACAGATAGTTTTACAAATGCGATAAAAAAGATTCGTTTTCATGATGATGAAAAAGCACTTTCAAAAGCACTCAATGAGTTAAAGAAAAACTTGCTCAAAGCAGATGTAAATCATAAGGTTGTTAAAGAGCTTATTCAACATGTCGAGTTGAAAACAAAAGCAGCAGGGATTGGTAAAGACCAGTTCTTAGAAGCGTTGCGTGAGACACTCAATGAACTTTTGGATGTTGGCGGCAATAAAGGTTTTGTTTTTGCTCCAAATCCTCCGACTGTTATCCTTATGACAGGTCTGCAGGGTTCAGGTAAAACAACGACAACAGGAAAGTTGGCAACCTATTTAAAAAACAAGCAGAAAAAAGTTTTAATCGTTGCAGCTGACCTGCAGCGTTTGGCAGCAGTAGAGCAACTCCGTCAAATTACTTCACAAATTGAAGTAGAATTGTATGAAGATGAAGCAACGAAAAATCCGGTAGAGGTTGTCAAAGCCGCACTGAAATATGCAAACTCTAAAATCTTTGATGTAGTGCTTATAGATACAGCCGGACGTTTAGCGATTGATGATGAATTGATGGGTGAACTTGAAAATGTAAAAAAAGCTGCAAATCCGGATGAGATTTTTTATGTGGCTGACTCCTTAACCGGCCAGGATGCAGTGCGAACAGCAACGACCTTTAAAGAAAAAATCGGCATTGACGGTGTCATTCTTTCAAAGTATGATGGTGACTCCAAAGGCGGTGTAGCACTTGGTCTCTCCTCTCAAGTACAGGTTCCACTTCGCTTTATCGGTATGGGTGAAAAGATGGAAGACCTGGAAGTCTTTCTACCTGAGCGAATTGTCAACCGTCTTATGGGTTTTGGAGATGTTGAGGGACTTGCTGAAAAAGTTACCAATATTATTGATGAAAAGCAGGCGAAAAAACTTACAAAGAAGATTCAAAAAGGTAAGTTTAACTTTAATGATTTTTTAGAACAGATGGAACAGATGAAAAAGATGGGTTCTATGAGCTCGATTATGGGTATGATTCCAGGAATGGGAAATATGTCCAAAGCGGTGAAAGATTTTGATTTTGAAAATTCTGGTGAGTTAAAAAATATTAAAGCTATGGTAAGTTCTATGACACTTAAAGAGAGAGAAAATCCGGAGCTTTTAAACAACTCACGCAAGCAGAGAATTGCCAAAGGATGTGGACTTGAGCTTGTTGAAATCAACAGAATGATAAAACAGTTCAAAAATGCAGGAAAAATGGCAAAAAAATTCTCTGGTAAAAATGGAATGAAACAGATGCAGTCCATGATGGGACAGATGGGTGGTCCAGGTGCTGGAATGGGTGGGCTCCCTAGGTAGTCATTGCACTTTAAGAATTATTTAGTTATAATTCCGACGAAATAAAGTGCCAGACCATAATAAACGACATATTCAACAATATTTAAAAGGTTTAGATTCAAGGCGGACTTTGGTTGGCGATGCTTAGCATCGTTAGCCTAAGTTTAACGCAGAAGATGAATCTTTTAAATGTTGCCCTTCGGGTGAAAAAAGAGATAACAATCTACTGCGTTTAAAATCCTTGAAGCTACTAGTAGCTCCTTCGGACTTTCGCCTTGTATCTTATGATCTCTTTTCTCATTGAATTATGCCATTTATTATGGTCTGGCACTTGAATCTTTTTAAACAATACCTCTGTGATAAAAAGATTCTTAGCCTGTTTTACTGGTTAAATGTGTACATCCAACTATAGAGATGATAAGAGGGAAGCAAGAATTTATAAATTTAGTTTTATATCTTCACTTTTAACTTCCCACAACTTCTTACATACTTTATACAGATGCGCAGACTTAACCGGTAACAGGTAAAATTAAAAAACAGGAAATTAAATGACAGTAATTAGACTTACTCGCATGGGAAGAAAGAAAAAACCATTTTACCGTATCGCGGTAACAGACAGCCGTAAACGTAGAGATGGTGGTTGGATTGAACTTATTGGATACTATAATCCAATGACAAAAGATCTTAAAGTTGATAATGAAAGAGTTGATTATTGGCTAAGTGTTGGTGCTCAAATGAGTGGCCGTGTTAAAAAGATAACTGGTCGTTAATTATGATTGCTGATTTTGTCGCACAATTTGCAAAGCTGATAGCATCAAATCCAGATGATATAAGAGTTGAAGTTCAAGAGGGCGACGAAATGACAGAAATAGTTCTCTATGCAAATCAAGCAGATATTGGTAAACTGATTGGTAAGAGCGGGAAAATGATAGGTGCTATAAAAACTGTTATCTCGGGCTGTAAAGCTAAAGATGGTGTGAGTTATAGAATTAATGTCGAACCAATCTAGAGAGCCTCTGCTTCACATCGCAACACTCGGCAAAACTGTCGGGCTAAAAGGTGACATGAAGTTACATATCAAGTCTGATTTTCCAGAGCAGTTTAAAGCTGGAGCATCATTTCTGATAAATAAAAAAGACAAAATCACTTTGAGTGACGTTAATCTTGATCGCGGAATTGTAAAGATAAACAATATTACAAATCTTGAAGATGCAAAAAAGTTTACGAATGCGAAACTTTTTACAACGCAGGAAGCGACGAGAAAAAATTGTCATCTCAATAAAGGGGAATACTTCTTTTTTGATTTGGAAGATTGCGATGTTTATGAGAATGGAAAACATCTTGGCCTTGTAAAAGAGATTGAGAGAATTAATATTACCAATTATTTGAGTATTGTAACGGATGCTGCTTTGGTTGAAAAAGGCTTTGCTAAAACTTTTTTAGTACCTTTTATCGAGCCGTTTAAAGTTGCTGTAGATATTGAGGCAAAACGTATTGAACTACGTGGAGCTATGGATATATTAGAAGCATCTTAGTAATGAAGTTTACATTTGTTACACTTTTTTCTAATCTGATTGAGGGTTATTTTAAAGACTCAATTTTAAAACGGGCAATTGAGAAGGATATTTTAGAAATTAATTATTTTAATCCTCGAGATTACTCGACAAATAAACATTTTAAAGTTGACGATACAGCTGTCGGAGGCGGTGCAGGGATGGTAATGAATCCACAGCCGCTTTTTGATGTACTTGATGATTTGAAGATGCAAGATGAAGATGTTCACATTATTTTTGTGACTCCTGTTGCCAAGCCGTTTGTGCAAAATGATGCAAAACGTTTGGCAAAAAAATCTCATGTGGCGTTCGTGAGTGGACGTTATGAGGGGATTGATGAGAGAGTGATTGAGAAGTATGCTGATGAAGTTTTTTCTATCGGAGATTACATTCTAACCGGAGGAGAACTTGCTTCTTTGGTTATATGTGATGCTACGAGTAGAAATATAGAAGGTGTTTTAGGAAATGCTGAGTCTTTAGAGACTGAGAGTTTTGAAACGCCACTTCTTGAAGCACCAAGCTTTTCAAAACCGAAGATATATGATGCTTTAAGTGTTCCATCAGAATACTTAAAGGGAAATCATAGTAAAATTCGCTCACTAAAATTAGCCTTGTCTGAATGTAAAACAAAATTTTTCAGACCAGATGAGCTAAAAAAACATAAAGTTACAACAAATTTGTAACAAAAATTGCACTAGTGCAATGGGTTCTCTGCCGAAGAGAACCAAGCGTTAGCGTAGAGAGAGGAATTATTTCCTTTCTCGTAATCATATAGATGAAGGGTTTCCTTCATTTATGAAATAAATTAAGGATATAGGTTTATGAGAAATAAGTATATTGAAAACTTTGAAAAAGCACAAATCGCTGAGAAAAATATTCCAGATTTTCGTGCTGGTGATACTGTACGTCTAGCAGTAACAATTAAAGAAGGTGAGAAAACTCGTGTGCAAAATTACGAGGGTGTTTGTATCGCTAAACGTGGTGAAGGTACTGGTCAAACTATTACAGTACGTAAAATTGGTGCTAACGGTATTGGTATTGAAAGAATTTTCCCAATTTACACTGACTCAATTAGCGAGATTACAGTTATTCGTCGCGGCCGTGTTCGTCGTGCAAAACTATTTTACCTTCGTTCACTTGCAGGTAAAAAAGCTCGTATTAAAGAACTTAGAAGAAAATAATTCTTCTAGGCTCTTTACTCTTACAACTCTGCACTCCTTTTTCATAAAACTTCAAACACAAACCTCTTTTTATAAATTTTAAATCTTATTGATGTATAATCATCCAAACTAGATACTTTTTTGGAAAACAGATGAATTATATAGATGACTTAAAAAAAGTCGTAGAGATAAACTCCTATACAAAAAACAAAGAGGGCGTTGATGCTGTCGGTAAAATTTTTGACAGTTGGTTTGAAGCTCTCGGCTTTGAAACTACTGTGTATCAAAGAGATAAAATCGGTAATCACCGTCATTATATTTCGCCACATACAAAATCCACTCCAAAGCTTTTGCTCTTAGGGCATATTGATACTGTATTTCCTCCTGGTAAATTTGAATATTTTACACAGGATGAGCAGTGGGTATATGGACCAGGAGTCTGTGATATGAAAGGCGGTAATATTGTACTGCTTGAAGCCTTGCGTGAGATAAAGAAAAGTGGCTTGGAAATCAAAAATATAGATATACTCTTTGTGAGTGATGAAGAGACAGGCAGTGACGATTCTAAATATCTGACAGCAGAACTCGCCCGTAAATATGATTACTGTTTTGTCTATGAAGCTGCCGGAGCTAATTTAGAACTTGTAACTGCTCGTAAAGGTGTCGGTACTTTTTTCCTAGATATTGAAGGAAAGGCTGCTCACGCAGGGAATCATTACAGTGACGGGCATGATGCAAATTTGGAACTTTCGTATAAACTGCAAGGGTTTGTAAAGCTTACAGATTTGAAAAAAGGAACGACTGTTAATGTAGGAAAAATTGAAGGCGGCATTGGGGCAAATACCATTTCGCCTCACGCAAAGATGACTTTCGAGTTGCGTTATAAAAATTCAGATGAAAGAGAGAGAGTTTTACAAGCCATAGAAGAGATTGTAAATCACTCTTTTGTTAAGGGTACAACAGCAACACTTAGCGGAGGCATCCAGCGAGACGTGATGCAGACCTCTGAGAAATCTTTAAAACTTTTACAAAAGATAGAGGCAATTACTGCACAAACAATAAATTCAGAAGAACGAGGTGGAGTAAGTGATGCAAATATAGTAAGCTCTTGTGATGTTGTCACACTTGATGGCTTTGGACCTTACGGGGATGGAGACCACACAGTCAAAGAGCGGGCACTCAAAAACAGTTTTGACTCTCGTATCGAGATGAGTCAAAAACTTTTTGAGTATTTTATAAAAAATACTATTGATTGAAAGGGAAGTAAATATGGCAAGTATAGTAGACAAACCAAAAGATTCAGATCAAGATGATCTTTTAGAAATTGAAAAATATACAAATGGTCTAATAAAATTTATAGATACTTCAGCAACACCTATAACAATAGGTGTACAAGGAGAATGGGGAAGTGGTAAAACTTCCCTTTTAAATACAATAAAAGAAGACTTATGTGATAAAGAAAATGCAGAACACTATTCTGTTTGGTTAAATACTTGGGAATATTCTTTACTTTCTACTCCTGATGAGACATTAATAAAAATCATATCCGGATTAGTTCTTCAAATTGGAGAGATTACTAAAGATCACACTACAGAAAAAGGTAAAAAAGCAGCTGGAGTAATAGTAACTTTACTTAAAGGAGTTGGTCAAGGGGTTGGCGGGCTTTCAGGTAAAGCAATGGAAGCAGCAAGCGAACTCATTGATGCAACCGTAAACAAAGAACAAAACAACTCTATCAAAGCACTTAGAATAGCCTTGCAAGAGGTTATAGATGATGCAATAGAAACTTCTAAAGGCTCAAAAAAATCATTTATATTTTTTATAGATGATTTAGATAGACTTGACCCCGCTGTTGCTGTTAGTATTTTAGAACTCATCAAAAACCTTTTTGACTTAAAAAATTGTATTTTTGTTCTTGCTATAGATTATGGTGTCGTTATCAAAGGGCTACAGTCAAAGTTTGGAGTTATGACAGAAGAGAATGAGTGGGAGTTTAGAGCATTTTTTGACAAGATAATCCAACTTCCTTTTTCTATGCCATTGTCTAGTTACAACATTGGCAAGTATCTACAATCACTGCTTGTTGATGTACACTACTTTACAGAAGATGATTTAAACGATGAAAAAAAATTAGAACAAATCACTAATGTAGTAGGTCTATCAGTTGGAACAAATCCTAGAGCTCTAAAAAGACTTGCAAACTCTGTATCTCTTATAGAAATTATTCGTGGTGATGAAAAGATTACTACTGAAGAGAGGATCATAGAGTTTGCTCTTATTTGTATACAGATTGCTTATCCTTTTATATATGGGCTTATTCAAAAAGAGTCTGACTTTATAAGTTGGGACGATCAGCTTATACGCAATGTTCTAAAAAATAAGAAAATAAATGAAGAAGATTTAGAAGCACTTAAAGAGGAAGAGGAATTTGATGAAGAGTGGGAGCAAAATCTCTGGAGAGTCTGTCAAGTAAGCAGCTTTTTAAAACAAAGAGTCTATCAACTTTCAAAACTTTTAAATTTTATAAAAGATAATATACCTGTCAATAAAAATGAAGAGATGAGTGAAACTATAGACAGATTACTTAGTATGTCTTCTGTTACAAGTGTTAGTGCTGAAAGTATTGGAGAAGCAAAAAAAGAAAAATGGGCAAAAACAAAGTTTGAAAACTGGGAAATGTATAAAGAAAATTTTTTAGATAAAAAAGGCATACCTGAAAATATCATTAATTATGGTAAAACAATAATTGAGAGAATTAAATCTTCAACTGGGGATGGATGTGATGTAAATTACACACCCACCTTCACTGGTTTTAAAAATAAATATTCTAGATTTAGATCTAAACAATTTGTTAATTTAAAATTTAAAAAAGGATATTTGGAAATAGAAATTCTTGATAAAGATAATTCTTTGCGTGAACGTAATATTTTTCCAGAAGAAACTTTCACATCTTATAATACTATCAAACTCAAAATATATGAAAATTATAATTTTGAAGAAAAAGTATTACCGTATATACAAGAAAAATACAATGCTCTTCAATAAACTTTAAATAAAATGTAATGGTGTTAACATGAACGTAAGAGATTTTAAAAATGGCTTAAAGGTTGCTTTCATCACATTCCTATATGGTTCATTGATGTCGTTTTGTTCACCATTTATTTTAGCTTTTATATCTGGACTATCAGGTATAAATATAAATGAGAATGACCCAATAGTAGATACATTGATACTTATTATTATGTCTGTAACTATAATTTTAAGCATTATTGGTTTTATAGTAAATTACACACCTCTTAGTGTAAAAGAGGGCGTAGTAACTATCCCTGCAAGTGACCAGATAAGAACTTTTTTAGATTTTATAACCATTAATCCCATGACAGGTCTGTACAGAAGAAGAAAATATAGTGTAAATGATATACAAAATGTTGCAAATGGATATACGAGACTAGGAAGAGGAACCAAAAACAGAACTTGGAATGTAGTGATTACTGGGCTAAAAAAAGGCAAATCTTTTTCACAAAGGATTGATGTCTCAAATAAACAAGTTCGAGATGAAGTAAGAAATGTATTAAAACAAACTATTTCTGGAAAAGTAAATGCAGAGTTTAGTTATTAGGATATAAATATATAGTGTATTAGAAGTAGCACTCTTATACAAGAAGTCTAATAGATTATTGAGAAAAAAATATAGAAAGATTAATATGCATCATTGTATAATATTTTAAACACGAGGAGAAGTGATGGATAAAAGAACAATTGGAATGTGGCTGTATAGAAACGGCGGTGGAGATAAGATTGCAAAGAAGATTATTAAACGATTACAGGAGAGAGATATTGAAGTGTTAGATAATCTCAATCTTCGCCATGCAATTGCCAAGAATGCGCATATTCTTTTTCGTGAAGAAGAGCATCATGGACTGAAGTTAGATAAATTGGATCTCTTTTTCTCTTATAATGCAGGGGAGCAGACACAGTACCAGATGTATCTTTACCAGGCTCTTAATC
>JALUWT010000006.1 GCA_027019325.1 Sulfurimonas sp. | reverse complement strand
TGGCATAGTTGCTGAGAAAAGGAGAGTTTGACGGTTTGTTGGAAGATATGAAAATATTTCATTAATATCATCTAAAAATCCCATATCAAGCATCTCATCTGCTTCATCAAGCACAACCATGCTTGGAGAAAAATTATTGAGCATACCGCGTTTGAGGATGTCGAGCATTCTACCTGGTGTTGCAACAACTACAGATGCACCACGACTGATAAGATCAAGTTGACGTTTGTATGAACTACCACCATAAACAGTAACAGTTTTTACACCAAGGTTTCTTCCATATTTGAAGATCTCGTCACTGACCTGTGTTGTAAGTTCACGAGTTGGTGTGATTACTAAAAGCTCAACGCTTCCGTCTAGTTTCATATTATTAAGTGCAGGAAGACTAAACGCAGCTGTTTTACCAGTACCAGTATGTGCTTGTCCAACCATATCACGACCTGCTAAAACAACGGGAATAGCCTGCTCTTGAATAGGTGAAGGAGAAGTAAATCCTGCGAATTTGACACTTTTAAGTATTTCTGGCTTTAGACCGAGTGAATCAAATGTGATTACCGGCTCTTCATTTTGTTTTTCTTCTGTTTGTGCATTTTCTTGCATCAATATCCTTTAAATAGGCTTTGTAGCCTTTGTCTATATATAAAAGGAGATGACGCAAGTTTCACTAAAATTCAAATCTCAAGTCTATCAGGGCATCTTCCCCTTAAAATATTTGTGGAATTATACCTAAATTTTCCTAAGTTTTAATTAAAGTTATGAATATTTTTTATTAACTCAGTTTATAATGCTACTGTTTTATCTGCTTTGTAGTTTTTGGGTGTATAATTAAACTAAACATTTTAGGAACTTGTATGGAATTAAATATTTATATGGCAGCAACGCTTTTTGTGTCAGCTCTTTTTTTAGTAACACTCTTTTTACTTTTGAAGAAAAAAGATGAAAATCTACATCTTTTAGAGTATGTAGAAGAGTTCAAAGCAAAAAATGCACTTTTAGAGAAACAAAAAACTGCTTTAGAAGCTCTCAAGAGTGAACTCTCTGTGAACAATGCCGTCTTACAGAGTAAATATGAGCAGGAGATGGCAGCATCTAAAGAGAAACTGCAACTTTTGCAAAATGCCAAAGAGGAACTCTCGCAGGAGTTTAAAAATCTCTCAAATCAAATCTTTGAAGACAAATCCAAGCAGTTCTCTTCACGTAACAAAGAGCAGTTGGAACTTCTGCTAAAACCTTTTCGTGAGCAGATTACAAACTTTTCTAAAACTTCACGTGAGCAGTTTGAGGTAGAACTCAAAGATAGACATCTACTGAAAAATGAACTTGTGCGCCTCAAAGAGATGAACGCACAGCTGGCAGATGAAGCATTGAATCTGACAAAAGCACTCAAAGGTGAAAATAAAACACAGGGCAACTGGGGTGAGTTGGTTCTTGAAAATATTTTAGAGCAATCCGGTCTGCGTGAGGGCGTTGAGTATGAACTTCAGGCAACACTGAAATCAGATGAAGGCAAAAGCTACAGACCTGATGTCATCATTCATATGCCACAGCAGCGTGACATTATTGTTGATTCAAAAGTCTCTTTATCTGCTTATGAACGTTTTGTAAATGAAGATGATCCCGCTTTAAAAGCGAAGTATCTTAAAGAGCATATTGGCAGTATATCTTCACATATTAAAGAGCTATCAGCTAAGAAATATGAAAAACTTGAAGGTGTTAATACGCTTGATTTTGTTTTGATGTTTATGCCGATTGAGGGGGCATTTTTACTCGCACTCGAACAAGATGGAGAATTTTTTAAACGTGCCTATGAGAACAATATCTTGGTAGTCTCTCCCTCAACGCTGCTTGTAACACTCAGAACAATTGAGCATATTTGGCGCACACAGCATCAAGAAGAACATGCGAAGAAAATCGCCAAAGAGGCAGAAGGGATGTACGAAAAACTTGTTGGTTTTGTAGAAGAGTTACAAAAAGTAGGAACACATCTAGGGCGTGCGCAAGACTCTTATGATGTGGCGATTAATAGACTGCAAAGTGGGAAAGGAAATGTTATAAAAAGGGCTGAAAATATTGTAAAATTAGGTTTGAAGCCTAAAAAATCACTTCCCTTAGAGAGTGAAGAGAGATGAAAATAGAAACAAAGTACAGTTACGAAAAAATTTGGACCCTCACGCAGGAGCAGGATTTGCTTAAAATTATAGTAGAAGAGGTCGGCGATGCTGATGCTCTTGGTACGCTTCAGTATATAAAAGAGGCCATTAAAAATGGCAAAGAGATTACAGTAGGAAGCTGTAAATTTAGAATGAAAAAATAAAGGATTAGAGATGTTGCACCAACCAGATATTGCAAAGTTGTTATTACGGATTTCATTGGGTGTTTTGATTTTATTTCATGGCGTACATAAACTTATTTATGGCATAAGCGGTGTTGAAGCGATGTTGAGTGCAAATGGCTTAGCGCCATTTTTTGCTTACGGAGTCTATATGGGTGAGTTGATTGCGCCTATTTTTATTATTTTAGGTCTCTACGCAAGAGTGGCAGCAGGCGTGTTGGCTTTTAATATGTTTGTTGCAATTTATCTGGCGTACGGATTTGTAATGAGCACATCAAAGTATGGCGGGCTTTCGTGGGAGACACCGCTGCTCTTTTTTATTATGAGTGTTTTAGTGGTACTGCTTGGCAGTGGAAAGTATGCAGTAAACTCAAAGTAGATTTAGAGGTGCCCTTAAGGATGTTTGACTTTAATCGTTGAGTTGAGACTCCAACCGATGGCAAACATAAGGAACATGACACCAATCGCAGGAAGCAGTTCGTAGGCATTTAAAAGATAGACAAGCCAGAGAAGAATTGCACCAAGCGGTGTCGGAACGCCTGTAAAATACTTCTCTACCTCGCCGGCATCAGCATTTAAATTGAAATGAATTAAACGGCGAAGACCGGAGATAACATAGTAGATAGAGATGACGGCAGCAAATGCTAGCCATAAGCCATGCAGTGCAGGAGCATAAGAGGCTTGGAAGATTAAAAAGACAGGAACAAGCACAAAACTCAAAAAGTCAGCAAAACTGTCAAGCTGTACACCAAACTCATTGGAGAGTTTGTATTTTCTCGCGATTTTTCCATCAAATATGTCAAAAGCCCCACCAATCCATGCAAGAACAATCGCTAAAGTAAAGTTGTTTTGCGTGATAAAATAGGTTGCCATAAGCCCTGCTGTTATATTTACAAAGGTAAAAAGATTTGCCAGATTAAAATGTGAAGAGGGTGTCCATAAAAATTTCATAAAAAGCTGCCTTAATTAGTATAAATAAAATTATATCAAAATGATATTTAAAATCTATTGGAAGGTTACAATAAAACATGATAAACATTATCATAATCATTAAGCAAGATATAAGTTGATATAGATTATCATTTCCAAAATAAAAAGATTGGAAAAAATGAATAAGATTATAACTATAAGTTTAATAACTACAATATTTTTAATACAAACACTTTTTGCACAAGATGCCCAGCCAAGAGATAGAATTCACTCAGTAAGAAAAGTGATAAACAGAGTTGCTAAAATAGAAAATCAAGAGGTCTCTACCGTTGATAATATGAAGCATATGTTTGAAGATGCTAAAGTCAGCGGACAGTTAAAAGTCATGTATGCAGGCTATAATCAAAAAGAAGCAGGTGTTGATGACAGCTATGCAACAGCTCTGGGTGGGATTTTAAAGTACGAGTTGGCAGAATTCAACGGCTTTAATGCGGCAGCTGCTGTCTATACATCAAATGACATCTCCGCATTTACAGGAGCAGGTCCGAAACAAAACAGCGAACTCTCCTCGTCAAGCGGCAGCTACACTCAAATGAGTGAAGCGTATTTAAATTACAGATATAAAGATTTTAACTTTCGTGCCGGACGGCAGACACTGAGTACTCCTTTGGCAGACAGTGATGATATCCGTATGATTCAAAATACATTTGAAGCCTATGTTGCGAGTTATAATTACAGCGGTTTTAAAGTAATGGCAGGGCATATTAATCTGTGGCAGGGATATGATGCAGGTTTGGATGAAGGTTGGAGCAAAGCTGGAAACAATGGGACAAATTTCGGAGGAGTTTCTTATAATAATGTTTTGGAACTCAATGCCTGGTATTATAATATTACACAGCAGACAAATGCAGAATATCTTGATTTTGGAATTCAGTACAGCATAAATAAAGATATGATACTGCATGCAACACTGCAGTATCTTAAAGAAGATGAACTCGACAACAGCGCTTATAAAAGTGAAATTTATGGAGGAATGCTTGAGTATGTTCTCTATGGTCTTAGTTTTAATGTAGCTTATGATGCAGCTGACAGTCGTAATGGTAAAGCGAGCTTTTCAGGGACAGGAGGAGGAGCCCTTTTTACAAGTATGGATACGATGATACTAGATGATATCGCACAAGATAGAAAAGCTAATGCTATTGTAAGCGGCATATCCTATAATTATAAAGATTTTAATTTTTTGTATGCGTATGGTTCTTTTAAAGGGGACGCGAACTCTTTGGGTGATCAAGCGCATATAGTTGAGCAAGATATAGCTTGTGAATATAATGTAAATGACAAATTTATAGTAGCCGCAGTATATGTGATGCAAGAAGATAGACAAAATAGCCAAAAAACAGCACATGATTGGGATAGAAGCCAGTTGATGCTGAATTATAATTTTTAAAAAGAGAGTGCAATATATGAATAATTTAC
>JALUWT010000005.1 GCA_027019325.1 Sulfurimonas sp. | reverse complement strand
GCCTTTTAAAACAATTTGTTTGCAATATAATGCAAAATGTTCCTAATATAATGTGTTTTAAACCTCTGCAATTTTTCCTCTCGATCTCCTCAAAAAATAGATTTGTTCAACAATCAACCAGCTTTTTAGAGAAGCATAACTCTTTTGTAAAGTTTGCACTTTACACGCTCCTGATCTTTTACTATCTCTCGATAGCCTACGGCAAGATCCAGCCTCATAATTTATAAGTTAAAATTCTCATGCGTTTGTTTATCGCGTAACCATGGGGGAAAACGCGCGGCTTTGACGCAGCCGACTCGGAACATATGCGGTTTTCCTGCGAACCGCCTCGAAAAAACGCACGCTTATTTGCAAGAACACACACAGCGCATAGCGAAGGGATCTCCTACACATAGCATAGCCAAGATCCAAGTGTGTCTCGCCGGTGGCGAAACCGCAAAAATAAAAATACTACGAGAACACGAAAAATAAATAAATTAATGCACAAATTTTACCGAATTTTTCACAACAAATCAAGCCTACTATCCGTCAGGTTGTGTGCTGTCGCACACCAACCTAACGGATTCGGAACACACCTATTTATCGGCATTTTAAGCTTTTTTATGCGGTTTGACAACCGCATAATTTTTTCGGTATGATTTGGACATGCTTACGCAAAGTCTAAATCATACGAAAAAATTGGCTCGGCTCTACTACCAAGACTTGATCTGGGAGATGCATGCGCAAGGAAAAAGCGTGCGGGAGATCACGGAGATCATAAACAAAAAGCACATTCCTCGATCTCGCTTTCGTGGTATCACTCTGTCAAAATCAACAATTCATAACATCATCAAAAAAAAGGGCAACTAAATGTTCTTCAAAAAAGACACCATTACGGAAGATCAGCTTGCGGATATTATTGCTGCCGCTGTCGCCAAAGAACTCGAGAAAAAAACAAAAGATGAAGCCTCGTTGTACAAGTACATTTTTTCGGAGCAGTTAGAAAAAATTGCAAGTGATCTCAAATACTATGCAAATAGCATCGATCGGCTGGAAAAATCGATCAAAAACATTAGCTTCGAAGCCCAACGGCTTTCGATCGAAAACAGGAAATTAAGAGAAGAATGCACAGCTAAAGACAAGGTAATCGGCAGAAAAAATAAGCAGATAAAAAAACTCAAAAGGAATACAAATGATCAAAGTTTACAAGATCGATGATTTTTTTTTAAAGACTGAAGTAAAAAAAGAGATTTTCGAAGAAAAAACGACGCTTCCGATCAACTTGAGCTACCAAAAAACGAAAGTAGAAGAATATGAACTTGTAAATCAATTTAGACGCTACACTGCCTTTAAATCGCTTTCGTATAGGGAAAGCGACTCTGAGTATTACCAAGTGATCGATGACTTGCTCGATATGATCGAGCTTGTCGAAATAATCAAATCGTTTAACTCAAATAAACTTAACGCCCATAAAACATATGCCAACCCTAAATTTTCGGCAAAAGTTGTTATCCAGGAAAAAGAAGAACCATACCTTTCGATAATTTTCACGAACTTCGATAGAGCCCTAAATCTCGATAAATTCGAGTGCGCTGCACTCGCGGCTAAATTCTCTAAAATACTTCAAAAATGCGAGATAGAACCATGGCAAGAGCTGGATCAATAGCGTTTCAAGTCTCAAAAATTATCAAAGAACACAACGGGATACGCATCAAAAAAAAAGAGCGTCGCGAAGAAAGCGGGATTAAAAGCATAGAATCGGGACACAAGGTCTCTGATTTGTTCCACAGCTACAAGAGCCTAGACAACGCAAGAAACGACCTTATGAACTTAGGTAAATTCGCAAAAAGTGAGTTTGGAATAAAAAATATGCAGCATATCGATAAAGAAGTCGTTAAAGACTGGATCAAGAGCAAAGATATAACATACAACACAGCTTCGAACTATTTATCCGAGATCAACAAAGTACACGAACACCTAAACATCAGTCGAGAAGAGGTCAAAGAACTGCGACAAGAACTCAAACAAGAGCTTAGATCAAACGAGCTACAAACACGAGCCTACAAGCACCTAGACCGCATACAACTACCCGAAAAATCTCAACCGGCATTCGAGCTTCAAAGAGATTATGGACTACGAGTAAAAGCAGCAACTCACATCAACATCGGAAAGCAGCTACACGGAAATACCCTAAAATATCAAGAAAAAGGGGGTAAATGGAGCGAAAAAGAGCTTTCCCCTACTCTGGTATCAAAAATCAAAGAAAATGCGATAAACGGCAAATATGAGCTTTCTTACAACACATACAGGGATCAGCTGCAAAAAGCTATCGAAAAAACAGGTCAAGCATACAACGGTACACACGGGATCAGACACGCATATGCTCAAAAAGAGCTCGAAGCCGGCAAGAGCAAGCAGGAAGTATCCGAAGCCATGGGGCATGTTCGTCCAGAGATCACGAATACCTACCTCCGTTAGAATTCCTCGAATAGAGCTTGTAAGGGAGAGGTTTGCACCTCTCGGCAAAGCCAACGCAGCAGTTCTCCTCCCATTATCCCAAATGTCAAGAGATTAGCTATTTGCAAGATATCAACGCTTCGCTTTACCCTGCGGGTGGCTATCGTGCTTCTTGAATACCCACGAGCGAAGCGAGTAGAGGGCGTAGCCCGTTGATGTCCTATCAACAGCTAATCTCATAGCATTTAGGAGACCATAGGGTAATAGATGCGTTTGCGGCAGCGAGAGCGAAAGCTCTCTTCTATATGCCTAAGAGCGAAGCGAAAAAAAACAAAAAGCGCACTCCGAGGTATCGAGGAGGGCAAGTACCTATTAAAAGAGTTCGTAAGAACTCCATAAAATCAAGTGAAATTTTCGGAGCTGAAAGCGGAGAAATTTCCTTCTTTCCTCGCGCGCGCGTCATGCGCGCATGCGCATAGTTGTATATAATCTAGTTGTATATAGTTGTACGGCGATTTTCGCAACCTCGATAAGCCCCTATTTTACGAGGTTTGAGAGGGGTCGAAATTTTTTAAATGCAACTTTTTTTAAGTATAATGCAACTTTTTTTCAGGAAAAATGGCTCTAAATGCAACTTTTTTTAAGTATAATGCAACTTGACAAGAATATAGTTGCTTAGATAAAATACAACTGTTTTTATAAAAGGTTGTATTTATGGCCTATATCGACTAAAAGGTTTTTTATGGATAAGCTAACAGTAAATCAAAATTATCCACTAGTAAACGCTCGATACAAACTCAACACAAATGAGATTAAACTTATTCTTACCGCTATCAGTCAGATCGACAGTATAGAGGAAGAAGTGCTAAAAGACTATATAATCAAGGTTTCGGATCTTGAACAGAAACTCGAAACGCAACAAAACGAAACCTATCTGAAGCAATTCGCAAAAAAGCTTATGAGTAAACCGCTTGAAGTTCCAACACAAGATGGCTGGATAGTAGCAAACTGGTTTAGCGATATAGAGTATGTAAGAGGACAAGCGAAATTCAAAGTTAGGTTTAGCGAGAAGTTAAAACCTTACCTGTTGCAACTCAAAGAGCGTTTCATATCGTACAATCTAAAATATATATTACCACTCACAAGCACCTACTCGATCCGTATCTATCAGCTGCTAAAAGAGCACGAAAAACTCACTAAGCGCTACTTCGATGTCGAGGAGCTGCAAGATATACTCCAAGTACCAAAATCGTATCGAATATATAACCGCTTCAAAGAAAAGGTCCTAAAAGTCGCCCAGGAGGAACTCAAAGAGCATACCGACATATACTTCGACTTCGACGAAGAAAAGAGCGGGAGAAAGGTTACAAGGCTCATTTTCAGGATATACAAATCGCGATCGGAGAACAAAGAGCAGCCGACAATCGAGGATATGAGCAGATACAAAGGAAAAACGATCTACTACAACGGAGAGGATCGACAGATACTCAATGTCTGGGAGGTAAAAGAGGAGAAAGGTTATGTTCTGGTGCAGCTGATCGACGCATCAGACGACACAATGACAGAAAAGCTGCATATATCCCAGCTTGAGAAGATGATAGAATATGCTGAAAATCGTAATTCTACACTATTTTAAGGAGAAACAATGGAAGTAACTGCATCGGAATTAAATCAGTTTATAGGAGCTATAAAAAGCAATTTTATGTATCAATCATCACAATTAAACAAAGCAAGTAAAAAAGGTAGAAAACATATTCCAAAATTCAAACAACCAGGAGATATGATGTATCTAATAGTTGAAGAATTAGAGTTGGTTTTACAGAAAATCCAAAATCTTCCACTATCTAGTAAATACATACTAAACATCGATTTACTAACTGATGAACAAGAGCCAGAAATAAAAATTGAATACGAAGGAATAAGTATGCCAGCACTATAAGATAATAGATCTGTTCGTGCATTTTATGTATAATTCAATAATAAAATAACAACAAAAGGGCTATAAAATGAGCACCGACAAGATGTCAAACTTCACAATCCGCATCGAGGAAGATTTGAAAAAAAGATTTGTACAGGTGGCAAAAGCAAACGACAGCGATGCAAGTAAAGAGGTGCGGAAGTTCATAAAACGATACCTCGCTGAAAATAGCCAGCTTGTAATGAAATGACAAAAAGGTATAATTACCTATGAAGTTTGAATGGGATCCAAACAAAGAAGCAATCAACATAAGAAAGCATGGCATTTCATTTGAGCAAGCTGCTTATGTTTTTGCAGATCCATTTTCCTTGAGCATGTTTGACGAGGAGCATTCTGATGAAG
>JALUWT010000004.1 GCA_027019325.1 Sulfurimonas sp. | reverse complement strand
CAGAAACAAAAAAATTAAGTAATGAGATTTTTTTAGAAGAATACATAGAGGGTAAACTGATTGCCTACTCAATATTTTTAAAAAATCAAGAAATAGCTTATGAATTTTTAGGTAAGGATGATACCTACCTCAACCCTTATCTAATCACAACAGCCTATCCAACAACTATTGAAAACTGTGCCCTTCAAAAACTACGAAATGATATTAAAAAAATTGCTCAAACTCTATCCTTGGTGGATGGTATGTTCCACCTGCAAGTGATTATAAAAAATAAAGTTCCATATATCATAGATATAACACGTCGTATTCCTGGGGACTTGTATCCAAATTTAATTGAACTATGTGATAAAGTATCATATTCTAAAGCTGTTGTAAAAGCTTATATTGGTGAAAAAATAACTGATGAATTTACAGTGACAAATAAAAATGAATATATAGTTAGACACTGTGTAATGGCCCCAAAAAGTGGAATTTTTCATGGTTTATACATTGATAAAGATATCAAAAAATATCTTTTAACTCAAATGTTGCTAATTGAAAAAGATGTAGAAATAAGAGATTATTTAGGAACTCAAATTGCTATTATATTTTTAAAGCTTGATAAAGATGATAATAAATTAGTGCAAAATATAAATAAACTGATTTGCCCAATAATACTAAATGGAGACAAAATATGAAAAACATGATATATGGTGCTGGTGTTTATGGTGAAATTTTTGCCAAAGAGATAGAAAAAAGTGGTTATTTAGTAGAAAATTTTATTGATCAGCATACTCAAAAAAAATCTATGTACAATAAAGACATTAAACGATTAAAAGATATAGATGTCAGCGATATAACAATTTTTATTTCTATAACTTCACCACATGCTGAACAAGAGGTTTTATCGGATCTTAAAAAGCTTGGTGCAAAACATATTTTTTCTTTTGTTGATACACTACACAAATTCCCTAAACTTGTAGAAAAGTGTGTTTCTTTTACAAAAACGTGGTACTCACCAGATAGAAAAAAAATGATAAATGAAAATAAACTTGCACTATTTGAAACATTACTTAAAGACACTAAAAGTAAAGAGCTTTTAAAGTCTGTAATTAATTTTAGAGAAGAACTGAGTGCTGAAAATTATTTAATTCCTGACTTACAGACGCAATACTTTCCAAGTGACATAGACCTGTTTAGCTCTTTAGAAACAATTCGCTTTGTAGATGGAGGTGCTTTTATTGGGGATACACTAGCAAGCTCCATGCTTGAGTTTCAAAAAGTCAACAAAGAAGTAGAATATATTATCTCATTTGAACCCGATAATGCTAACATCTTAAAATTAAGCGAAGAAGTTACATTACAAAAACAAAGACACCCTAAAAGTAATTTTTTTATTTATCCTTGTGGACTATGGTCTTCAAATAAAATTTTACAATTTAGCAACAACAGTAACTCAAACAGTTCCTTAATTAATAAGGTCAGTGAAAGTACTATATCAATAATGACAATTGCACTAGATGAAACTATTATTGGTGCAATACCTAACTATATTAAAATGGATATAGAGGGTGCGGAAAAGGAAGCAATCTTAGGTGCAAAAAAAATCATCTCTACTCAATCACCTGTACTCGCCATCTGTTTATATCATAAAGCAGAAGATTTATGGGAACTACCACTTCTAATAAATGACTTAAACCCTAATTATGATATGCATCTAAGAATCTATGGTTCAATGGGCCTAGAACTTGTCTTGTATTGTGTTCCAAAAAAATGTATAAATTAGCATTTATAGGTGGTAGTATTGACTCTATTGCTGGATATCCTCACTTGATCGCATCTCAAATGGATAAAAATTTTGAAGTTATAGCCGGTACTTTTAGTACAAACCCTTCTGTTAATGAAGAAACAGCAAAAAAATGGAAAATAAATCATTATTATGATGATTATAAGACCTTAATAGAGTTTGAAAAAAACAATATTGATGCAGTTGTTATCTTAACTCCTACACCACTTCATTCAGAAATGATTATAGACTTACTTCATGCAAATATCCCCATAATTTGTGAAAAACCTTTAGTAAGTTCACTCCAAGATGTGGAAAAAATAGAAAAAGTTTATGATGCTTCAAAGCATTTTTTAGTTGTAACCAATAACTATAGTGGCTACCCTATGCTGCGCGAGCTACGTCATAAAATATCAACAGGTGAATTAGGAGAGATTTTAAACATTCGCTTAAAAATGCCTCAGGAGAGTTTTTTACGACCCCCAAAAAGTGTAAAGTATCCACAAAAATGGCGTTTAAAAGATGAGTTTATTCCTATGATTAGTTTAGACTTAGGTTCGCACTTACACCATTTAGCCTATTTCCTACTTCATGAAGAGCCTGCAAGTGTTATGGCTCACTATAGCAAATTTTCAAAATATGATGTGGTAGATGATGTGAATATGTTGCTAAAATATGAGAGTGGTATCAGTGGAAACCTATGGTTAAGCAAAACAGCATTAGGAAACCGTAATGGTTTACATGTAGAAGTTTATGGTAGAAAGGCGAGTGCTTCTTGGCATCAAGAAGCACCAGAACAATTGGAGTTTGCCTATAATACAGGACAAAAAATAATTATTGATAGGGGAAGTGATATAGATATACCAGCCAATGCCCTCTATAACAGAATGACACCGGGGCATCCTGCCGGATTTATAGAAAGTTTTGCTAACATTTACAATGATATTGCCACTGCCTTGGAGAAATTTCACATGAATAAACCATACTTAAATAAATATATCTATGGACTAAATCATGCTTCTTTAGGCTTAAAACTACTACATACGGCTACTAAAGCAAATAAAAGTGGAACTTTTATTAAAGTGAAAAAGCAGACAATTTAGCAAAAAACATCATAAAAGGGGAAGTGTTTACTGAAGAAAATATAAGAAGTGTTCGCCCTTGTATGGGATGCATCCTAAGCATTTAAAGGATATTTTAGAAAAAATCACTCAAAAAAATTATAAGATTGAAGAGTGTTTTGCAATGTAAAAATATGGCATATATCTTGCTTTGTAGTTATATCAATTACAGGAGAATATACGCTTGCAAAATATCCAAAATGAAGTAATGCAAAATTATCAGGATAATATGGAATATATCCATGATATTGACTCCGCCTTGTACAACAAACTAATTGCCTTAGACACAATACTTTCAGATGGTACATACCCTCAAAAATATGAGCTTGAGTATAAAGATAATTACTTTGATGTTGTTGATTTAGCTACTAAAGAGACACTCTATAAGCAAAATTCTAAAAATATTTCTCAAGAGCTCACAAACAACATCTCGCTGAAAAAAAATGACAACATCATAGAATGTCATCATAACTATAAATATACAGAAGAATCTATAGAAAATATAAAAGATGCTAATGCATATGTCTTACATGCTACAACTGCACCTATTTCCCACTATTATCATCAATTCATCAATGAAAATATGCATATGAAAAAAATAGAAAAATTCATATTTTTTGGTACCGGTTTGGGCTTTCATATATCACAAATAGTAGAAAAATTTGGTTTAAAAGTTATGTTAATAATAGAGGATGATATAGAACTCTTTAGGCTTTCACTCTTTACATGTAACTATAAAAAGATTTTGCAAGGCAGGCAGATATTTTTTTCAATCGCTCAAAACAGTGATGAATTTTGGCGAACTTACAATCTTTTTCACGATACTGCATTTAGCGCAAATCAGTACTATAAATTTAGTATGTTTTCATCAGCATATGCAACAAAAATAGATACTATAAGAGGTTTTATAGTCACTGGAAGTGAAAATGCCTATTCACATGAACTTCTACTGCATAAAAATAATCTAGTGATTGAAAGAATTTCAAAAAAATACAATTTTTTAGATATACAAAAAAAAGCTGATGAATCTTTTTTTGCAAAAAAGCCTATTTTAGTTGTTGCAGCGGGGCCATCATTGGAAACAAATATTGAGTGGCTTAAAACCAATCAAGATAAATTTGTTATCATGGCAGCCTTGGTAACACTCAAAAAACTCTCATTGCACAATATCATTCCTGATATAGTTGTTCATATAGATGAAGGTATACCAGTCGCGACAGATATCGTAAACAGTTTTGATAACTTCGATTTTTTACAAGAGAGTGTTTTTTTATGTCTCTCATCAGTTGCAGATGTACTAATAGATGTTTTTTCTAAAGAGCATGTATATATGTTAGAAGATAGAACTCATTATAAATCTGGAAAATCTTCTTTGGCTACTGCAAGTGTCGGTGAGTTTATGTATGGAGTTGCACTTTCCTTTAACCCGACGCACACATATCTTTTAGGTCTTGATTTAGCACTTTCAAAAACAGGTGCAACCCATGCATCAGGTCATCATCCAGAGGAAAATTTAGATATTCAAAGAAAAGATGACACCGATTTTTCATTGCGAGAATCTATATTACATGTAAAAGGTAATTTTAGAGATATTGTTCAAACGACTCCTTTATTAAACATATCTATACCTATATTAAATAGAAATACAGCAAATTTTAAAAGCAGCAAGCAAATTGTTTACAATCTAAATGATGGTGCTTACTTTGAAAATACTATACCTCTCCATCCCCAAGAGTGTCCACTAACACAAACTTTAAATAAAACAAAACTACATTTTGACATCATAAAATTATTTAACACCTATTCAAGTGCAGACTTTGATAGAGATGAAACACATGCTTTACAAGTAAGATATGATTTTATACAGGATTGTTATCAATATATTGCAAATTTTGAAACCTCAGCTGTCAGCAGTGAAGATATCTTTCTCTCTAAATATATAACTATGATAAATGCCATACACAATGGCAATAAAGATGAACTGCGTGAATTGTTTGTTGTTTATTTTTTGACGGTTGTACCGATTATAGTCGACTTTTTTAATACAAAAGAGCTTAAAAATCAAAAAAAACATATTAAAAAATTAAAAAAGATTATTGTCACACAAATGATGAAGATTTTAGATACCTACAATGAAGCATTGCAAGCAATTAACACACCCTAAAAAGGTTGTGTTAATATAAAGAAAGACTACTGAAGTAGACGAAGTACATTTTGTTGTACTTTATTAGCTTGACTCATAGCATACGAACCAGACTGTGCTAAAATATTCAGTTTTGCAAAGTTTGCACTCTCTGCCGCAAAATCAACATTACGAATCTGAGACTCAGCCGCCGTAACATTAACTTGAGTAACAGAAATATTACGAATAGTAGACGAAAGTTGATTTTGAACAGAACCAATATCTGAACGAGTTTTATCAACATCTTTTAATGCATAATCAGAAATAATAATCGCTTTTTGTGCTTTTTCTCGTGTTGTTACATCAATGGTGCTAAAATTATTTGTAAGATCTGCTGATGCGCTACCAGCTACAGAACCCGTTGATGTAATTTTATCACTAGAATCTAATCGAATACCATAAGTCGCTGCAGCTGTTGCACTTGCTGCAGTTTTCTCAAAAACACTCGCTCTAATATTTGCACCTTTTACTTGACCTGCTGCATTAAAAGCATCTGTCAGGCTTTGCGCAAGTTCTAAACTTGTATGTGCACCAGCTGTATATGCTGCTGTTGCAGTAACCTTTACTGATGTTCCATCAGCTGCAGTTACACTTGCAGTCATAGAGTTACTTCCAGCGGCAGCGGCAGCCGTAGTTGCCGCAACTGCTGCACCTTCTACAAGAGCAAATTTACCGACTTGTGCAGTTTGTGTATCATTAATAGAAATATTTACAGTTTGACCTGAATAGGCACCAACTTGAAATGATTTACCTTTATAGCCACCATTTAAAAGAGTTTGCCCATTAAATGAAGTTGTTGAAGCAATATTTTGCGCTTCTTGTGTCAATCGTGTAATATCTGCTTGAATCGCAGTACGAGAACCAAGAGTTTGGCCATCAGACGCAGCTTGAATAGCTTTGGTTCTAATAGTATTAATGATGTTAGTGTACTCTTTTAAAGCACCATCAGCAGTTTGTGCAACACCAATACCGTCATTTGCATTTCTTACAGCTTGCCCAAGACCTTGTGCTTGTTGGCGTAATGTATTTGCAATAGCAAGACCAGATGCATCATCAGCAGCCGTATTGATACGAAGACCTGAACTTAAAGCATTTAAACTTTTGTCTAAACCTAAGTTTGTGTTCACAGCGTTTCTGTGCGCGTTCATCGCTGCAATGTTTGTGTTAATTCTAAAACCCATAATAAATCCTTTTCTATGGAAGAGTTTAAAGACTCTTGTATTTTTATTTTATCTTTTGGCTTCCTTGCCTCAGACTGTAACAATATCGTCAGCCAAAGAAATAACTTTAGAAAAAAATATAAATATTTTCAATTTTTTACAATTTAATCTTTTTTAGCTACACTTCCACAATCAAAAACAAATCACTATACTATATATAGGAAGAGACCATTGAATTTAATTATCGTTGAATCACCGGCAAAAGCCCGTACTATCAAGAACTTTTTAGGAAAGGGTTATGATGTTATCGCATCAAAAGGACACATCCGAGACCTTCCAAAATCTCGTTTTGGAATCACTCTTGACGAAGAGACACATGAACTTGTTCCTAAGTACTCTGTAGCAAAAGAGAATGCCCCTACCGTTAAAGAAATCCGTGAAAAAGCCAAAAAAGCTGACATCATCTATATCGCGACCGATGAGGACCGCGAAGGAGAAGCAATAGGCTGGCACATTGCCCACGCAATCAAAAAAGATCCTTTGGAACTTCCTCGTATTGTCTTTCATGAGATTACAAAAACTGCCATAAAACATGCTCTTGAATCAGCAAGAAAAATAGATATGGATATGGTAAATGCTCAACAAGCTCGTCGTCTGCTTGACAGAATCGTGGGCTATAAGCTCTCTCCACTTCTTGCTTCAAAGATTCAAAAAGGACTCTCCGGCGGGCGTGTTCAGAGTTCAACGCTTAAACTTGTCGTAGACCGTGAACGTGAAATAAAAGCCTTTGTTCCCCAAGAGTTCTGGACAATTGACACTGTTTTTAAAACAAATATAGACGCAAACCTCATCAGTCATAAAGGCAAAAAGCTCTCTAAGCTCTCTATTGAAAACAAAGAGCAGGCAAGTTCGATTGAGAAGAGTGTAAAGGGTGATGACTTTAGCATCGCAAAAATAGAGACAAAACAGAGAAAGAGCTCAACACCGCCACCATTTATGACCTCAACTTTGCAGCAAACAGCTTCAAGCAAGCTTGGATTTACTCCGAAAAAGACGATGATGATAGCGCAGACGCTTTATGAAGGTGTCAAAACTCCAGATGGAACATCAGGGGTTATCACCTATATGAGAACGGACTCACTCAATCTAGCGCAAGAAGCTGTGGGTGCAGTTCGCGGCATTATTGAGAATAGATATGGTAAAAAATATCTTCCAAAATCTCCTAAAGTCTACACGAAAAAAGCAAAAGGGGCACAGGAAGCGCACGAGGCTATCCGCCCTACTATGCTACAGTTCACTCCTGAAGTCGCAGTGAAATACCTCAAACCTGATGAGATAAAACTTTATCGTCTCATTTATGAGCGTTTTATGGCTTGTCAGATGGAAGATGCGATGTTTGAACAGCAAAGCATCATCTTTAGAGGCAGTGAAAATGAGTACCGTGCAAGCGGAAGAAAACTCATCTTTGACGGTTTTTATGCGGTAACAGGCACAGAGGATAAAGACAAGCTCCTTCCAACACTCAAAGAGGGCGACAAAGCAGAGATTCAAAGTCTTAAACCTGAGCAGCACTTTACAGAGCCACCTTCACGCTACTCTGAAGCAAGTCTCATTAAGAAACTTGAAGCTGAAGGTGTCGGTCGTCCATCAACCTATGCACCGACAATTGCGACACTCTCAAGCCGTACCTATGTGACGATTGAAAAGAAGCAAATTATTCCGACAGAAGTTGCTTTTACAGTAACAGAGATTTTAGAGAAGAACTTTCCAAACATCGTTGACATTAACTTTACAGCAGAGATGGAAGAGAAACTTGATGAAATTGCCGAGGGAGAGGAAGATTGGCAAAAACTCCTTTTAGATTTTTATGAAGGTTTCATGAAACAGATTGAAGCCGGTAAAGAGAACATTGTCTCTCTGAAAATCGCAAAACCACTCGGACGCAACTGTCCTAAATGTGGCAGCGAACTGCTTTTAAGAAGCGGACGTTTCGGTCAGTTCATCGCCTGTAGTGGTTTTCCTAAGTGTAAGTACACAGAGCAGTGTGACGAAGAGGGGAATCCTGTAGAGAAAAAAGAGCAGACTGCTGAAGACAAATGTGAAAAATGTGGCAGTGACATGATAGTCAAAAATGGCCGTAATGGAGAATTTTTAGCATGCTCGAACTACCCAGAGTGTAAAAATACAAAAAGTATCAATGTCGAAGAGAAAGTGAGCGAAACACCATGTCCTGACTGTGGCGGTAAAATCAGCCTTAAAAACTCACGCAGAGGACCATTTTGGGGATGTGAAAACTATCCTGATTGTAAATTCATCTCAAAATTTGAGCCGACAACTATTAAATGTAAAGAGAAAGGGTGTAAAGGCGTACTCGCACCAAGGACATACAGAAACAAAGAAGTCTATGAGTGTGTAAAATGTAAAGCACGAACACTGCGTGAAGAGATAGACGAGCAAAAATAGTCATGAAGATAGGTGTTCTTTCAGATACGCACTCTAAAATCAAACGTGCAAAAACCGCTCTTGATTTTCTTATTGATAGCGGCGCTGAGTTTATCATTCACGCAGGAGATATCGTAGAGCCTGAGATCTTGGAACTGCTGGCAAACTGTGGTAAAAAGTACATCGCAGTCTATGGCAACAACGATGCCCATCTTGTGCACTATCATAATGAGTATAATCTCGTCCAAGAGCCTTACTACTTTAAACTCGCAGAGACCAAATTTAAGTTGATGCATCTCCCTTTTTATATGAACAGTGATGCAGAAGTTATCATCTTCGGTCATACCCATGCCTTTGAGACAGAATTTAAAGGCTCGACACTTTATCTGAATCCTGGTGAGGTCTGTGCGAGAAATAAGCCGCTCTCAGAGTGTGCCATGCTTGAAGTGAAATCAAACAAATTTATAGTAAACTACTATACAAGAAACCCAAAAAAAGAGTTCGAACTGCAAAAAAGTTATGAATTTAAAAGGCAGCAACAGTGAGCGAAAAGATATTTTTGTGTTCCATCTGCAACATTAACAGCGGAACATGTAAAGAAGATTGTAAATTTTGTTCACAAAGCGTTCGCTATAAAGCGGACATTGACCGCTACAAACAAAAGCCCATAGAAGATATCCAAAAAGAAGCAGTTAGTGCTAGAGATAACGGTGCTTTAGGTTTTTGTCTTGTCACTGCAGATAAAGGACTGGGCGACAAAACTTTGGAGTTTGTCTGCAAGGTAGCTAAAGCCGTGCAGGAAGTCGCACCCGAACTGCGCCTCATCGCCTGTAACGGAACAGCAACTCTCAATCAACTGCTCACTCTCAAAGCAGCAGGCATAAAAGCCTACAATCACAACCTTGAAACAAGTGAAGCTTTCTACCCAAAAATCTGTACAACACATCCATGGAGTGAACGTTACGAGACCTGCCAAAATGTTAACGCTGCAGGACTTGTCCTCATCACAGGAGGCATCTTTGGACTAGGTGAGAGTCAAAAAGATAGAGTCTCGATGCTTGAGTCTTTAGCTTCACTCAACCCGACTTCTGTGCCAATTAATTTTTATCATCACAATGAAGCTTTGGAGTTAAAGCCAAATTCTCTAAGTGTTGATGAAGCCCTCGCGCTTATTAAGCTCACGCGAAAGATGCTTCCAAATGCTGAGCGTATTATGGTTGCTGGCGGACGTGAGTTGATATTTGGCGAGCGCCAAGATGAGATATTTGCTGTCGGTGTAAACTCCATAGTCATAGGCAATTATCTTACAACTTCTGGCAGGGCTATGAATAAAGACATTGAAATGCTTCGCGCTCTTGGTCTTGATGTAGCCAAAAGTGTAGCAGGCTAAGACCATGACAGAGAGCTTAAGCGATAACATTGTTCTTATTATTACAATATCGCTTATCATCATGTTTTCTCCTTTTATCGCAAAAAGCGTCAAACTACCTACCACTCCCATCGAAATTATTTTAGGCTCACTACTTGGATATATCGGTTTTTTACATAACGAGCGTCTTTTTGACATTGTTGCAGAACTTGGATTCCTCTACTTAATGTTCATTGCCGGAACAGAGATCAATCTTAAAAATGTGCTTAAAACTCCTACACATACCATCAAAAAAGTAGCTCTGTATCTCTTCTTTTTGTACGCGTTTTCCATTGCATTCTCGATGCAGTTCCATCTTGGAAAAATCTTTATAGTGCTCCTACCGCTTATCTCCGTCGGTCTGGTGGCAACGCTTGCCAAAGAGTACGGAAAGACATCGTGGATTACCCTCTCTATGACAGTGGGCGGTATTGGAGAGGTTGTGAGTATCGTGATTTTGACCATTACCTCAGCTGCACTGGAGTCTGGCATCGGACTTGGGCTTTTTCAAACTATTATGGCGCTTATTGCTTTTATCTTTTTTATGTTTCTTCTGTTTCGTGCAATGCAGCTACTCTTTTGGTGGTTTCCAAAAGTCTCACTCGCTCTAATGCCCCATGAAGACAATCAAGAGCAAGACATCCGTCTCTCTATGGGTATCTTCTTTTTACTTGTAGGAGCTATGCTCTATCTGCATCTTGAGCTTGCTTTTGGTGCTTTCTTGGCAGGTATTTTCATCCCGACATTTTTTGAACATAAACATGAACTGCCCGAAAAACTTGCCTCTTTTGGATTTGGACTTTTGATTCCTATCTTCTTTATCCATATTGGAAGTTCTTTTGATCTCAATGCACTGCTCATTGCTGGCTTGATTGAAAAAGCACTTGTTATTACTGTCGTTATGATTTTGATGCGGGTTTTGGCAGCCTTGGTCTTCATAAAAGATTTAGGTCTCATAGACTCTCTTCTTTTAGGTCTTTCACACTCGATGCCTCTCACCCTTCTTATCGCGATGGTAACACTTGCATATTCAGCAAACTCCATAGACAAACTGCACTATTATGCTTTCATTTTAGCTGCACTTTTTCAAGTTATTAGTGTTATGATTATGATTAAACTTGTCAATGTTTACAAACTCAAAAATGAACAAAAGAGTCTTGCGTGAGCCATTCGCTTTTGATTCAACTTGCCCATGACTCCATCAATGAAGTTTTTCAGGCGCAAAATCTTATAAACAAAGAGTCTTTACTCAGTGAGTATCCGCTTCTTAATGAGTCTATACCTATGACACTAAAAATTTTTGTAGATGGGGATTTACATGGATATTATGAAGATTTAGCAACAAAAACACTGCTTGAAAACATCATCATCGGCGCAAAAATCGCAGCCTTTGAAGATAAAAGCTCAAAGCCTTTAACCCTAAGCGAGTATCTTGAAGCAGAGATGGAGCTTTCTTTACAGACTCCCGAGGGAGTTATCTCACACAGAGCCTAGCAGTTTCCTTGTATGTGGCATGCAATCGCATAGCCATGGTTGAGCCCGAGTGCGATACTTCCACCACTCTCTTGTGTAATGTCACCCGCAACATACAAACCTTTGATATTTGTCTCATAATGTTCATCATGTACCGGCTTTCCATCTGCTTCTTTAATGCCTGAACTTAACAAGAAAGCCGATGGTGTTGTCCCACCAATAGCATAGATAACCCTGTCATAAATTTCTGGCTCTATCTCAGAAAAAAGTACTTTTATTCTCCCATCTTCTGTCGCTTCAAGACCATCAATATTCACGCCTAGAATAGGACGTACTTCATTATGCATTATAGCGTGGGCAATATTTTGCTGATTGGTTGGGTTGGCACGGCGAAATGTCTCACGTCGGTAGCAAATCGCTGAATCATTATTTTCACTTAGATCTACTGCATACTCTACAGCACTGTCTCCACCACCAACAACCAAAATCTTCTCACCACTGTCACATTCGTCTGTTGTGTAGTTCACTTTTTTACGAATCGCCGGCGGTATTTTATAGCTTGGTTTGTTAGGCTTACCCATACGCCCAATCGTCACGACAACATATTTAGCCTTGACGCTTTTACCCGCCATATAGACCTCAAAAAAGCTCTCTTTTTTCTCGATACCCGTCACTTCAACATGCGTTTGTAGCTCAACTGCATGTTTTGCAAGAATCTCATCAAAAAAGTCCAGTGTCGTCTCTTTTGTGCCGTCTATAAAGTAAATATTTCCGTCAAGTTCAACTTTTTGCCCTTTCCACTCCACATCGACACGCTTGTTCTCTTTATAGTATTTTCGTATCGTAGAGTTATGATTTTCATCTTTTTCCAGCAAAATAATATCACGTAGACCTTGTTGATAACTCTCAACAGCTGTTGCAATCCCCGCCGGACCCGCTCCGACAATAGCTAATTCATATATGTGTTCCATCAAGTGCTCCCTTGTTTTAAGAATGTGAAAAATCTTTTGTTAAAAAGTTTAACATATTATAGTATGTATTATGTAATAAAGAAAAAACTCGATACTCACCCTACACAGTTTATCGGTTTTAAAGTACCCAAATTCATAACAAAGAGTTTGAAAGTTTTGAAGAGATACGTGGGAATGAGGACATTCCGTGCATCTTAAAGGACCTCTAACCCAATTTTTCAGGAAACTGCATCATAAATTTTTGCAGTTTTGGAGCAATAACTACCTGACAATAGCCTTGTGATGAGTTGAGATTGTAATAGTTTTGATGATAAGACTCTGCAGGATAGACTTCACCCAAAGGGCTTACTTCAGTAACGATGTTGTCACTAAACTCGCTCTGATGCTCCGCAATGCTCTCTTGTATAATTTTTTTTTGCTCATTATTTTTATAATAGATAACAGAACGATACTGTGTCCCTTTGTCTGCCCCTTGCTGGTTCACTGTTGTCGGGTCATGAATAACAAAAAATATATCTAAAATATCTGAGAGTGAAATCATATCTGCATCATAGCTGATGTCCACAACTTCCGCATGTCCGGTAGCCCCGGAACAGACATTCTCATAAGTTGGATTTGGACGTTTGCCTCCTGTGTAGGCGCTTACAGCAGAGAGCACCCCTTTTACATTTCTGTAAACCGCTTCAATACACCAAAAACAACCACCGCCTAAAACTATTCGCTCTTTTTTCATTTTACTTTTTCCTTTAATTTTTTATACATTTTATTCATCAATGGTGCTTTTTCTTTGCCTGCGTGAGCGATAAATCCACTCAGACTCTCCAACTCCACCTGTTTAGCATTTTGAAAATCAAGATGCATGGAGGTTGAGGCATCTTGCGGTAGTTTCGCAGCAGTGTCAAGTGCTTTTTGCACCTCATCGTCAATACCTACACCCTGCATTTTTGCCACCTCTGCTATCTCACGCAAGAGCTCTTGGGCCTCATCTTTGTGCTCTTTATAAACAGCTGCTATCGGTTTGTCATAGTAGGAGGTAAGTGTCGCAAAAGCAGAGATGAAAATGTACTTTTTCCAGAGAGCCGTTTTAATATCATCCACTGTTTTATAGCGCAGTTCTGCTTGTTTAAAAACTGCTGCGAGTTCTTCTGTCGCTTCTTGTTCCCCACCAAAAACAGCGGCAAAAAGCTTTCCTTTTTTACGAATCACACCCGATTTTTCAATGTGAGAGAGAATATATACAACTCCGTCAAGTACCCTTGCGTGAGAGAGCTCACGCAACACATCACCATTGTTCACACCATTGGAAAAAGAGATAAGAATCGTTTGCTCATTCACGCAATCTGCAATTTGACGGTAAGAGTCAGCCAGATCATAACTCTTCACGCAAAAAAGGATAATATCAAACGCTCCTTCTGCCTCACGCAGCTCTTTTGCCGTAAGTACTACACTCCACTCCTCTTTGTCTTCTTTGATTGTTATACCATTTTTTTCTATCGCTTCTACGTGTGCCCCACGAGCAAACCCTGTCACATCCAAACCAGCTTTAGCAAAAGAAGCTACCAAATATCCGCCAACACCACCAAGACCTACTACTGCTATTTTCATAATCTTTTTCCCCATATAATAGATTTATCAGCCATCAACAACATTATACTTAAAAAAAGTTTTAATGTATGTTCAGCTGTTTGACAAAAAAACATAATTATAATATAGTTATAAACATAAAACTCAAAGGATACTAAAAATGCAAATTTCACTCATAGATATAGGAACAAGCAAAGGTGTTCGACTTCCAGCAAGTGTATTAAAAATGTTTAATTCCTTAAGTGGTTTTGATCTCCATGTAGAAGGGAAGAAAATTATTTTAGAGACTATAGAATCTCCTAGAGAAGGTTGGAGTGAGAAGTTTAAACATAGTTCCAATGCACTTCTGATAGATGATAGTTTAGATAGTAAGGATTGGGATGACTTATAAACAATATGAGGTTATCTTAGTAAACCTTAATCCAACGGTTGGTACTGAGATACAAAAAACAAGACCTTGCCTGATTATCTCTCCAAATGAAATGAACTATGATAACCTCATAGTCGCTCCAATGACATCAACTCATAAAGATTATCCTACTAGAGTACAGATTGATACAAAGAGTTTTGTGGTGCTAGATCAGATACGAACGATTTCTGTAAAACGAGTGATTAAAAGAGTAGATATTATTATAAGTCGTAAAGATGTGAAAGTTATTAAAAGCATCATTAAAAAAATGTTAGTAGATTAAAAAGGAGAAGTATGCCGCGCATTGACAGTGAAGCTTTTTATAAAAACGCTATCAAAAAACACGGCTTCACTCCCGCAGGTGTCTGCTGGCTCAGTTTTTCCCATCAGCAGATCCGCTTTGAAACTATTTGTGAACTGCTCCCTGAAGATATAAGTAACTTCACTGTTACAGATGCAGGCTGTGGTTTTGGCGATTTTTACACCTACTTGAAAAACAGTGCCCTTCTGCCTCAAAAATATATTGGTATAGATGCACTTGAGACAATGTGCTCCATTGCCAAAGAAAAAACAGCACAGGAGATTTTGCATGCAGATATAACAAACACGCAACCGCCTGTGAGTGATTTTATTGTCTGCAGCGGAGCGATGAATGTGCTCACAGCTTTTGAAACAACACTCTTTATTCAAAACTGCTACAAATCCTCTAAAAAAGCTTTTATCTTTAACATTCTCTGTGGAGAAGACAAATCAGAAACTTACAACTACCTCTCAAAAGATAAAATTGGACAATTCGCACAAGAGCTTAATGTCAAAAAGCTGCTCCTGCGTGAGGATTATTTAAATGATGATATTACTGTAGGGTTTTACAGATAATGTGTGCCATCTTTGGAATTTTTGGCGAATATAATGAGCAACAGGCAAAGTATGCCCTCTCTCGTCTTACACATCGCGGACCCGATTACTGCGGCATACAGCAGAAAAAAAATCTCTTTTTCGCCCATCAAAGACTCAGCATCACAGATGCTCACGCAAGAGCGCATCAACCCCTGCAACATAAAGAGATTCTGCTCTCTTTTAATGGCGAAATATACAACTTCAAAGAGCTGCGTGAGCAGCTTTCTTTTGATTTTAAAACCCAGAGCGACTCAGAAGTCATCATTGCAGCCTATCTGAAATGGGGTGTGGATTTTGTCAAAAAACTGCGAGGTATGTTTGCCATTGCTCTGCTTGATGGCGAAACACTCTACCTCTTTCGTGACAGACTTGGTAAAAAACCACTCTTTTTTATGCAAGATACAAAGGCTTTTTATTTTGCTTCAGAGATAAAAGGACTCACACCTTTTTTACATAAAAAAGAGATGAACAACGATGCTCTGCTAAGTTACCTCTCTTTTTTAGCCCCTACTCCACCACATACTTTTTACAAAGGCATAGAAAAACTGGCTGCAGGCGAATATCTTACGCTGCGTGAGGGAAAAGTGAGTGTTAAACGCTACTATGACCTACTGGAGACGAAGCCCTCACTTATCACTGATAAAAATGATACTGTAGAAAAACTCGAAGAGTTGTTGGAAGAGTCCATTGCTCTGCGTCTTCAGAGTGATGCACCGATGGCTGCTCTGCTCTCAGGAGGCATCGACAGTGCCACCATTAACTACTACGCCAAACAAGAGGGAAAAAATCTTCAAACATATACACTCGGTTACAAAGAGTTTGCAAAGTATGATGAGCGAAAAAATGCCAAAGAGAGTGCCGCTTTGCTGGGTGTCTCAAACAGAGCTATAGAGATAGACCAAAAGAGTTTTATAGATACAATGGGGGCCGTCTTCGATACACTGGATGAACCACTCAACGACCCTGCAGCAGTGCCTTTGTATCTGCTTTTTGATGCCATAAAAGCAGACGGTTATAAGGTTGTCATGAGTGGCGAAGGGAGTGATGAACTCTTCTTGGGGTACAGACAATATTTCGAGTATCTCGACATCGAAAATGCCAAAAATCTGATGCACAAGAACTGGCTCAAAAAATATTTCCGTGCGAACTTCTCTAAAAATAGAGAGTGGGAGTGGTATAAGCGTGTTTTTGATGAGACCCTGCTCTTTCGTACAAGTGGGGATAAGTTCACTGACCTGCAAAAGAATCTGCTGCTGCGAAGAAATGTGCGTGATAACGAATCACTCAAGTACCTTCAAAGCTATCGCGACCGCTTTGAGCATTCTGCTCACGCAGATGAGAGCATCTGGTACAGCTACATCGACATTAACCTTTTTCAAGCCGAACACTTCTTAACAAAACTCGACCGTGTAAGTATGGCTCACTCCATCGAATCACGTACACCTTTTTTAGATCACAAGTTAGCCGAACTTGTTTTTAGCATAGACCCAAAACTCCGCTATGAAGAGGGAAAAACAAAATCACTGTTAAAACAACTTCTTACTAACAAAATAGATAACAGGATACTAACGCGTAAGAAAAAAGGATTTTCAAATCCTTATATGGAGTACCTCATCAGCTCCGGCAAAATCTCGCTTATCAAAGAGGTAAACAAGCAGACAGGTATGTTTCATGAAAAAGAACTGGACGAGTACCTAAAATCTGCTGCACAGGGAAGCTTTAAGCAGCATATCTGGGGCTTGTATGTTCTCTCACACTGGATAAAAAGAGGGCTACTGTGAAAAACATTCAAGAAAAACATTTTACTTATCTTATGTTGCTCTCCATGCTCTTTTGGGGCGGTGGTTGGACAGCGTTGAAAATTCTTACCTATAACCTGCCGATGGATGTCATCATCTTTTGGAGATTTTTTCTGATGACTCTCTCCTTTGTACCTATTATCTACTATTTTAAAATCCCTTTCAAGCTCAACCTTGGTTCACTCAAATTCATTCTGGGAAGCTCCATTTTAAACATCTCTTTTATGGTCTCCTCTTTTATGGGTATTAAGTATGGTTACGCAGGCGCAGGAAGTGTCATCATCACCACTTTCAGCCCAATTATGACCTTTTTACTTGTAGCAATGCTCTTTCGTAACAGACTCCAAACACGGCAATATTTTGGTCTGATTCTTGGACTCATAGGCGGCTATATCCTTTTAGAGTTGAATGATTTTTCACTCTTTTTAAACTCCTCAAATCTCTATTTTTTACTCTGTGCACTTATTTGGGCTGGGGTTACTGTTCTTTCTCAGCACTCACAAAAACATATCCATCCGATTCACTACAGTTTTGCCATTTCACTTATCGCGACAACTGTGACTTTTTTCTATGCCAAAGATTCCGATTTACTCGCTGTCTTTCATCAGGGAGCTGAGTTTTGGACAGCTATGATCTATCTCGCTGTTTTTGGGCAGACCATCGCTACAACCATCTTTTTCATCTCAAGCGGAAAACTCGGCAGCGAGAAGACAAGCTCTTTTATGTTTTTAGTCCCGCTTTTTGCTCTTCTTTCTGCCTGGCTTATCTTGGATGAACCGATGCAGATGCATATTATTGTCGGCGGTGCTGTTAGTATGCTCGCAGTTTATTTTATTAACAAAAAATAAATTGACGATAAAATTAGTAGGTTTAATGTAGTTTTAACATCAATAAGTGTAATATTTTGTATAAATTTAGATTATACAGGAATATTTCATGAAAAAAGTACTTGTTTTAGGTGGTGGTTTTGCCGGTGTTGAAGCTGCCATCTTTTTAAGAAAAGAAGGATTTAGTGTTACACTTATCTCAAATCGTGACTATTTTTATATCTATCCAACATCTATCTGGATTCCAACGGGGGAGAGTAAATTTGAAGACATATGCGTTCCTCTTAAAGATCTGCAAAAAGCACATGGTTTTGAGCTTATCATAGATGAAGTGACTGCTATCAAATCAAAAGAGAACAAAGTCTACTGTGCTAACGAGACTTATGAGTATGAGTATCTTGTTGTAGCGATGGGCAGCGGCAAAATGAAACATCAAGGAAGTGAAAATTTCCTCTCTATCTGTGGTGTTCCTGAAGATTCTCTTAAAATTAAAGACAAAATTGATGCACTCATACAAAAAGGGAGTGGAAAAATTGCCATGGGATTTGGCGGTAATCCGAAAGACCCTTCAAATGTAAGAGGCGGACCGGCCTTCGAAGTACTTTTTAATGTTCACAATCAACTCAAAAAGCTAGGCATCCGTGATAATTTTGAGCTTACCTTTTTTGCTCCAATGGCAGAGCCAGGAGCAAGAATGGGGAAACAAGCACTCAAAATGATGGATGTTATGTTTAACAAACTTGATATTAAAAAACATTTTGGCAAAAAGATTACAAAATTTGAAGAAGATGGCATTGTCTTTGAAGATGAGAGTAAACTTGCTTCAGATTTTACAATGTTCATACCGGCAGGAAATGGTCATGATGTTTTTGCAAATAGCGACTTGCCTCTTAATGATTCAGGGCTTATTCTCATCAACGACTACTGTGAAGTACAGCATGATTTTGATGAATCTCTTGAGAGTCAGGAAGGAATATGCAGAGTCTTTGCTATTGGTGACAGTGTTGCTTTGCAGGGACCTGACTGGCGAGCAAAACAGGGACATGTTGCAGAGGTAATGGCAAGAAATGTAGCTTTTAACATCAAGCAGATGCTTCTTAGCTCTGATGAGAGAAAAGGGTATGAAGAGCATATAAACATTTTATGTGTCATGGATAGCGGTGATGGTGCAGCATTTGTTTACAGAGACCATAAAGGCGGAAAAATGATTCCTATGCCTATTATTGGTCATTGGTTAAAAAAAGGATGGGGATGGTATTGCCGCAACTCTAAACTTGGTAAAATTCCACGAATTCCCGGAATGTAAAGCAGCCTAAGCCTTATCGGTTTTTGTCTCTTCAAGTTTGCGTTTGAGCTTCATTTTTCTCTTTGCAAGCTCACGCATATCTGCCGTCGTGTCACTCTCATCCATAATCTCAACACCTAAAATCGTCTCAACACAATCTTCTAAAGTTAAAATACCCTCTGTCTGATCATAACTGTCTTTGACCAAAAACATATGCTCTTTTTTAGAGATGAACAGATCGAGTGCTTTGCTTACCGGTATATTTTCATTAATCGCAAAGATATCTTTTTTCACCGATTTCAGTGAAACTGTATCATCAGAGAGTGCTTGTTTGAAAAGTTTCTTCGTAAGTATCAAACCTGTTACATCTTCAATATTTCCATTATAAACAGGAATACGGGAAAATTTAAAAATTTGTTCTTGTTGAGCAATGACTTCTTTGACACTCATATTTTCATCTAGTGCAAAGACAACACTTCGTGGTGTTAAAACTTCTGCTACTTTTATATTGTCAAGATTGAGTATATTTTCAATGACATCAGACTCTTTTTCATCAATGACACCCTCATCTTCACTCATCAACATACTCTCTAAAAGTTCTTCTTTTGTGAGTGTATGTGCATCCTCTTGACCCTTCGAAATTTTATTTGTCACGGCAAGTGTTGTCAATATAATAGGATAGGTCATCCAGATAAAAATTCTAATGAAGTATGCGGCAAGCGGTGCTAACTGTTTCCAATAGATTGCTCCTATGGTTTTTGGGATAATCTCAGAGATGAAAAGAATCGCAAAAGTTAAAATGACAGAGACATAAACGACTGCATCATTTCCAAAAATCTTTGATGCCTGCGCACCAACTGCCGCTGCACCCAAAGTATTTGCTATAGTGTTGAGAATAAGCACCGAAGCTATTGATTTATTGATGTTCTCTTTTTGATGTCTGAGTATTGCACCAACAGATGGACGTTCTTTTTCAAGTACTGCAACAAAAGACATGTTTATTGAGAGCAGTACGGACTCCAAGACAGAGCATAAAAATGATATGCCCACTGAGAGTACGAAAAATATTATGAGTAATTCCATTTTCTATGTTCCTTATAAAAGTATAATTTTTGCCAAGCCCAAAAAGCTAAAAAAGCCGACAACATCTGTTATTGTAGTGAGTATGACAGTACTTCCAATTGCAGGGTCAATTTTGAGCCGCTTCAATACCAATGGTATCATCGCACCAAAAAAACCGGCCATAAAAAGGTTTATAATCATACTCAGGCCAATAACAAGCCCAAGTAGAGGTATGCTAAACCAAATCCACGCTATAAATCCGGCAACAATTGCAAAAAGAAAACCGTTCATCAGAGAAATGAGCACCTCTTTTTTTATACTTCTAAAAGCATCCCCCTTGCTAATCTCACCCAAGGCTAGCTGACGAACTATAACGGTCAGCGTCTGTGTTCCTGCATTTCCACCCATAGAAGCGACTATTGGCATAAGAACTGCGAGTGCTACCATAGAGTTAATTGTGCTTGCAAAAAGTCCGATAACCAAAGAAGCTGCGATTGCCGTTAAGAGGTTTATACCAAGCCAGTAAGCGCGTTTTCGCCCGGCTTTAAGGACATCTTCATCCTCTTCTGCCTCATCATCAACACCCGCCAAATTATACATCTGCTCCGTTGCATGTTCATTGATGATATCATAAATGTCATCTGAGGTAATACGCCCAAGCAAAACACCTTTTTCACTGATAATCGGCATAACTGAGAGATCATACTGTTTAAAGAGTTCAACGACATGTTTTATGTCGTCTCTGTCATGCGCTTTAATGGGTTCAAAAGAGTCACTGCTTTCCTCTATATTCTCTTTGAGTGTTTTTGAAAAGTCAAAGACTAAAAGATCATCAAGTCCTACCGTATAGAGTAGTTTGTGGTGATTTCCAACAATAAAAAGGTTTTGAATATTTTCTAACTCATTTGCTTTTCTTAGACGTGCAAAACGCTTAATAACATCTTGAACAGTCTCATCAATACCAGCGGTAAAGACTTCAAGCTGCATATATGCACCGGCTTTATCTTCATCATATTTTTGAAGCTGTGTAATCTCTTTTTTATCATCTTCATCAAGCGTGGCAAAAACCTGTGATGCGACATTTTCATCTACATCTTCAAGTTCTTGCATAAACTCTAACTGGTCATCAGATTCAAGCTCTGAAACTGCTTGCGAGAGTTCATCTACACTGAGATTTTCAACAACATCATCAAAATATCTGTCTGGAAGGGCAAGAGCGACATCACCTACAAGTTCTTTCGGAACAAGCTTGATAGCCTCGCTAAACTTGGCATCATTCAATCCACGTAAAATGTTGGCAATTTCTGAGGGATGCATCTCACTGACATCGTGAGATGCTATATAATTATTAATTTCTTCCATGAGAGAAATTATAGCAGATTATGCACCTTCTTTCAGTGCATTGATGTCATATTTGGTAAGCTTGTTATAACGAATCATACTACGCAGTTCTTTGACATAGGCATCACCTCTTTCTGAGTAATACTTCAGTCCTTTAATAACCTCAGTTGCCGGCTTGCCTTCATAGCTCATTGTCTTAAAAGCTTTATAACGCGAAGATGCAGAGAGCATAAAGTAGTACTGTCTAATAGCCTCATCAAGATTGTCAAATTTTCTTACCCAAATAGTTTTATTCCCTCGTTTTTCACTTGCAGCAACTCTCTTTTGCTTTGAGTTTGTACTCCAAACACCAAAAATATTATTTGCCTCTCTAAAAAAACGTGATGTTCCCCACGCACTCTCCATAGCCGCCTGTGCCAGAGCTATACTCATCGGATGCGGCTTAATCGCTATTAAAAGCTCTTTATCTGTTTTTGCATTATATTTCTTTTTTAGCTTCTCTATTTTTGCTTGGTTAGTATGATTTTTTATATCTTGTTTAACCTGCAGATATTGTGCTTCAAGCTCTTTATGTACATGTTCAACTGCTGGAACTAAGAGTGCAAAAAATCGCTTTTTTTTCTCTGCAACTGTCATATGTTTTGGCACAACACTCACAGAGTAATGCTTCTCTTTTGCCAAAAGGCTCGTTGCTGTTATGGCTGTAAAAAATAGCGAAAACACTAGTAACAATTTCATTTTATATCCTGTTTTTTAATTCATTTGTCAAGTCAATATATACTTTAGCATACATACCCGGAAAAATCATATCATTTGTTTTTTCAAAATGAATACGAATTTTAAAAGTATGTGCCATTGGATTCGCACTTGGAACAATTGCTTTGATGTAGCCTGAAGCTTTATAGTTCAGTGATGGGATTTTAATTTCTACCACTTTATGGCGTCTGACATACTTCAAATCAGACTCCGCTACTTCCGCCTCAATTTCGAGATGCTTCATGTCTACAATAATCATCGTGAGCATTCCAGGTGCTACCATATCCCCAACCTGAATACGTCTTTCGACAACTATTCCGTCATTGGGAGCTTTGACTTTTAAATATCCTGCAATTGTAGCAAATTGTTTACTCTTTTCACTCGCCGATTTAACCAATACTTTTGCGGCTTCGATTGAACCGCTTACATCATCAATATTTTCATTCATATCTTCCATATTCGCACGAAAATCCATAACTGGCATTATTTTGCTTTTCTTTTTCAGGCGTCGTTTACGTTTTTTAAAAACATTGAGTCTTGTTTTATAAACATCCAGCATCAAATTCGCCTGTTCAAGTGCCAAGTTTGCTTGAGATTCCAAGATGTCAAACTCTGCTGACTCAAGTTCGAAAAGTGTGTCTTCTCTCTTAACGCTGTCTCCTACTTCAAAATTAATTTTTTTGATATAGCCCATATATCGTGCAGATATCATCTTTTTATTGTTCGAGATAACTGTTCCCGTCAAAATAAGCTCTGCAGCCTGCAGTGAGCCAATAAAAAGAAACAGTGCTAGTAAAAATCGCATACTCTTTACCAGTGTCTAATTTCTCTATGACATTTCATACACTGTCCGACAATCTTCGTATATGCTTGTACTGCCTGTGCCGAATCGCCAGCTTTAAATCTCTGTAAGATAGTCAATGCTTTTTGGTCTATCTTTTTAACTATTTTGTTTGTCATTTTAATTTTTCCATCCATATAACGAGCCATAGGATTTTTCTCTTCGGTCTCTTCTATCGGTGGCTTAACATTCTCAACATGATCAGACAATTTCATCACCCCTTCTGCAACCGTATCATAGTTATTATAAAAAAATCCATTTTGAATGGTATCCATAGCCTTCGCCATAGCTTTCATATCTTTGATTCTATCTTCCTTTGTATAATTACCTGCCTGAACTGCACCAACTAATAGCATAAATGCTAAAACTATCTTTTTCATATTGTCTCCTATTTATCGCGTTTTCAGTATTATAGCAAAAAATAATACTATTTTTCTTATCACAATTAAGTTTTTTTTATATTATTACAACAAATGCCGTTAAGTGTGATATTTTAAAACATTATAAGTATATATTAAAAAAAATTATCTCTCTTTCAGTTTTTCTTTAGCTTTAAAGAGTTATAGTTTAGTTAAGTCA
>JALUWT010000003.1 GCA_027019325.1 Sulfurimonas sp. | reverse complement strand
ATATAGGTCGAGAGACTGCTGCATTTGATTTCAATTTTAAGCAATATCAACGCTTTCCCTTTGAAAACAAAGGTGGATTTCTAGGCAAAAATAATCAACAACTTTTTCGAGTGCCAATTTTGCGTAATGTAACAAAAACATCTCCTTATTTTCATAATGGATCTGTCTTTGATTTACGAGAAGCTGTTCATATTATGGGAAAATATCAGTTGAGTATGGAATTGACCGAGACACAAATAGATGAAATCGTGGCATTTTTACACTCACTTGATGGTGAAATCGTCGAATATAAGGAGCTTAAATGAAAATATTGTATATAAATCTTGATATCCTCTTTATGTTCGTCAGCGGCATACTACTTATGGATTATTTCTCTATAGCATGGTCTTATTTGCGAGTAATAGAATTTTTACATATATTCGGTTCCATAACAGTCACGATTCTTTTTGTACTGCCTTTTTTATATAAGCATATTAAAGAGAGTATGATAATTATGAAACATAAGAGCATGAGTGGCTTAATGCTCGGTTTTATACTCTTTTTATTGCTTCTAAGCGGAACATATCTGTTTATAATCGGCAACCGTGGTGGCGATATATATGGAACACTCTCTTATTATATACATCTTTATATCTCTTTTGTTTTGATATTTGCTTTGGTAGTGCATCAAAAAAAGTTCTTTTTTTCAAGAGGATTCGCTATTTTTGCTTCTGTAATAGTACTTTTTTTACCGAGTTATTCTTATTCAAAATCGACAAAACTGACAAATATTGTTTTTGCTGACGGTGCCAAATACCATCATAGTATTGACTGGACAAATTCTGCTACATGTAAAGAGTGTCATCCGAAAATATTTAAGCAGTGGGCAGATTCAAATCATAGACATCTTGCAGATTCAAATCCTTATTATATGGTCTTGGAAAATTTAGCGGAAATGGATAGAGGAAAAAAATTTAGAAAATGGTGTATGGGCTGTCATAACCCGAGTGCCGTGAGCATACATCAAGAGCGAACGACACATTTTATGAAAGACAATGTGATGCCTGAACCGCTTTTTGTCAGCGGATCACAAAACCTTATAAATGAGTATAAAGAACATCCAAATAGATTGGAGCAGGGTGTTTCATGTATTACATGTCATCGTATAACGGATGCAAAACCAGCAGGAAACAGTGCCTATGCACTTAATCTGACAAAAAGAAAAAAATATCTTTATGAAGACTCTACTGCAGAAATGAAAGTGTGGATAAGTCATAAGCTGATTAATGCTACACCACAGATGCATAAAGCGGAGTATATGAAACCCTTGTATAAAAAAAGTGAGTATTGTGCATCTTGTCACAATGAGTTTTTGCCGCATTCGGGCAGAGAAGTTGTTGCAACTTATGAGCAGTGGAAAAAATCACCTTTTAATAATCCCAAAAAACCTAAAGAACATAAAGATTGTATAGACTGTCATATGACCTATTTAGAAAAAGGAAAATTTTCTCCACTTCAAGGTTCTTCAACACTTGGAGGAAAATATAAAAAAGATATAAAAGTACACTATTTTGCAGGAGGGAACTATTTCCTTGCCGGTCTTAAAAACAAAGAGAATGAATCACAGTCTATACAGCTTCTTAAAACTTCTGCGAAATTAGATTTAAAAATTGATAAAGGTGTGTTGCTTGTTGGTGTGAAAAATGTCGGAGCAGGGCATAAACTTCCGACAGGAGCGGCAGATTTTCGAGAGTTGTGGCTGAATATAACAGTGAAAGATAGAGACGGAAATATTGTTCTCAGCAGTGGAAAGCTAAATAAAAAAGGCGATATTAAAAAAGGTTCTGTCATATTTAACAAAGTCTTCGGCGATAAAGAGGGTCATCCTGTAGGCTTGTTCTTTTGGCGTTATGAAAAATTGTTAAAAGACACAAGAATACCGGCAGGCAAAAGAGTTGTAGAAAAATTTCCATTGCAAAAAATATCAAAATATCCGCTACATGTAGATATAAAACTTAACTTTAGAATTTATCCACAATGGGTGACAAATATTGTCAAAGCGGCATATCCGCAGCTACCAGATCCCCCAGTTATTACGATAGCACATATGGAAAAATCTTTTGATTAAAATAATATTATTCGTTTTACTACTTTTCTTTGATGCAGAGGGTTTCAAGATTGAAAACAGATATGATACAGCACATCAAAAGGCACTGAAGTCAGATAAAATACTGATGGTCTATTTGACAAAAAAAAATTGTCCTGATTGTAATAAAGAGCTTATTAAAATCAGAAACAATAAAAAAATTGCTTCACTTATTGAAAAAGATTCGATTTTTGTTGTAGTGTATCAAAAACAAAAGGGGAGTTACCCTATAGAAATGCTCTATACGACATACTACCCTGCACTTTTTTTTCTTGATAAATATGAACTTTTTATCTGTGAAGCATTACAAAAAAATATAAAACCGCAAGAGACAATCAATTGTTTGAAACAAAAGTAAAACTTAAGTTTTTATGCGTTGTTAAGAGATTCAAACGCCTCATCAATTGATGGATACTTTTGTGCTATAAAAAGATATACAGCAGCATTGAGACGCGCCAGTTTGAGGTACTCATCTGATGGGTTTTGCAGTTGTGCTATGGAGTCTTCAAGTGTTATTTGTTCCCAAGATTTTTTATAATAGATACCAAAATGTTCAGGGTCAATGATATACTCTTGTGTCTCATCGCCATCAACCATCCATAAGCGTCCTTTACTGAATAACTCAGGCGTGCCTTCATTGCCTTGAATAAGTGCAATCTTTTTATATCTTCCTTTTAAAATTTTACTGTATTTTTTAACAAAAGGTTTATGAAATATACCTGTGATAGCAAAGTCGCTCTGTGCAACACCAGAAAGTTTTTCAATAGTGCTAAAGCTTGTGCGCAGACCAAGTTTATTTCGTATATCTGTTAATCGATGCAGTTTATAGAAGAAATTTTTCCTATCGAAATAGTGTAAATTTGGAGCAAGATCAATGTGTGTGATAATTTCTTTAATGGTAATGCCATCTTTCGCCGGTTGTTTCTCATCGCCGACAATGACAAGATTGAGCTCTTTCTTTTTCAATATTTCAGCGACAAGCGGAAAAATGTAAGGATTTTTTGCTTTCCCATCAAACGGATAGCCAAGCTCGATAGAATTTTCGACTTTGCTCTTGATGATATTCTCATCGCATGCAGCAAGTGCACCACGGAACTCTTCAATAGTCTCAGGTTTTAACCGCCAACCTAGTAGAAATGCAGCTATCTGTTCGCTTGGGACACTCTGATTGAGTACCTGATGCATCATGTCTTTTGCTTCTTCAAAGCTTAAATCTCGATTACCTTTGACACCCGTTCCAACTGCATGTATATATTTGAAAAAATCCATAATTTAACTACCTTCTACTGTTTAATAAGTAGAGTGTAGCAAAATTATATAAATAGGATGACTATTTTTTTAAGTTATCTGTAAGAGCATCGTCTAAATCACTGTTGCTCGGTTCAATATGAAAATAATTTTTCCCAAAATCAATGGTAACTGCTTTTGTGTTGCCATTTTCTGTTTTTTCTGCGATCATTTCATGATCTTTAAATTCTGTCATTCTCCAGCCAGACTCTTCACCTGCTTGTTTGATAATATTATGTACTTCTCGTAGAGGCATTGGAGTAAAATATGTGTAGTTTGCAGTTTTTGCATCTACATTTTCACCCGATGTTGCACTACATGATACAAATAGTAATGTTGAGAGGAGAAATGCTAAACTTGTGATAAGATTTTTTTTCATTGTAATTCCCTTTTATAATCTTCTAATCCATAAATAACTCAGGAGTAGAATACTATGATATAATAATAATTATAAAAAAACTTTGAATTGGATGGATTTTAATGAACTCACATGATATTGTCATAATTTTAGTCTTAACCTTTCCCATGTTCCTCTTTTCTATATACCCAGGAATAGTTGTGAGTGAATTTTTAGAAAAGAAGTACAGCATTGAAGAGTCAACAAAAAGAACTGTAATGGTTGCCATAACATTTCTTTTTGCTTTGACTCTGTCAACTCTACTTTATTACGTTTAGGAGCTTTCATGATAAAAATTTTATTACTTAGTATCGTGTTAACATTTTCACTTTTTGCAAAGGAAAATAGTTTGGCCGAATATGATTTGGCTATGAAATATCTTTCACAAAAGAATTATAAAGCAGCCTTGGAACATTTACAAACAGCAGCGGAGAATAATATCAGTAATGCACAGTACAATCTGGCTTTGATGTATTATCAGGGTGATGGTGTGAAGCAGGATATCAAAAAAAGTGCTATGTGGCTTGAAAGAGCGGCAAAGAATGGGCATACAGGAGCTGTTGCAAATGTAGGACGTATTTATATGCAGCTTATGAATTTTAAAAAGGCACGCTATTGGCTGCAAAAAAATGCAGACAATGGCGATAAAGAGGCTGAGATTCTTCTCAAAGAGATGGAGAGTTTACAAAAGTAGTAAACTACTCTTTTTCAAACCATTGAAGCTGCTCGCGTAGTTCAACTACGCGTCCGACTATAATTAAGGCTGGAGTAGGTACACCTTTGGCTTTTTTGACTATATCTGCAAGCGTTCCTACAACTACACTCTGGTCTTTTGTCGTTCCGCGTGAGATAACGGCACATGGATAATCTGTGGGTTTTCCAATTTCTATTAATTTTGAAGCAATTTTACGAAGGTTATGCAAACCCATTAAAAAGACAATGGTATCATCAGTTTTAAAGTTTTCCCATGGAATTTGCGATACTTCTTTATTGGGAGATTCGTGTCCCGTAACGACTCTAAAGCTTACGGCAACACCGCGGTGTGTAACGGGAATGCCTGCATAGGCAGGAACGCTTACTGCGGAAGTTATGCCCGGAATTATTTCAAAGTCAATATTTCTTTCGTGTAGGTATGCTCCCTCTTCGCCACCACGGCCAAAAACAAAAGGATCACCACCTTTGAGGCGGACGACAACATTATGTTTGAGAGCATTTTGATAGATGACCTCGTTGATTTCATCCTGTGGAAGTGTATGCCTTCCATCTTCTTTACCTACATAGACAAATTCACAACCATCTTTTGTCATCTCTAACATCTCTGGATTAGCCAATCTGTCATAAATAATTACATCAGCCTGTCCAATAACTCTATGTGCTTTGAGCGTAAGAAGCTCAATATCGCCGGGACCGGCCCCCGTCAAATAGACGATACCCATTATTTGTCTTCCTCATACAGGAATATTCCTGATGGCTTTTTTATAGTGAGTATATCACGTTTAATCCACCATCCTTTAGTGTCGATAACGACAACTTTATTTGAATCATTGACAGAAACAAATAGCTCAGGTTTAACTTGAGACCATCTTAAGTGAAGCACTTTACCGTCAAACTGGAATCTTTTAATAATTTTAAGTGTTTTTGTATCAACAATTTGGATAACAGGGAATTTTTTACCGCTAAATGTAACAGCAAGATATTTTTTGTCTGGTGATAATGCTGTAAATACCGGTAGTCCCTCTGTTGTAATTGCTTTGATAAATTTAAAATCAGGTGTATAGGCAAAAACTTTATTGTCTCCTACCGCAGGAATAAATATTTTACCACCGCCAATAGACCAGAAACCAAAATGTGGTACTTTAAGAACTGGTTTTCTGTCATCCAGTTTGAGTTGAATTTTTTCAAATTTCATAGTTTTTAAATCAACAACACCAAACCATGGACTTTTAAAGAAACCATTTATGTACTTGTCTCCGGTTATCATAGCGTCAAAAGGCATCACTCCGACATTATTAAATTTTTTATAAAGTTTAAAGTCAGGTTTGCTTTTTTTCTTACTTACATCCTTATAAACAGCTATGGCATCATTATCCATTTCTGAAAAAATAAGATAATTTTTGTAAATCTTAATACCAACATTACGTGAATCCGTTTTGAGCTTTTGTATGAGTTTTAAATTGCGTGTTAAAATATCAATACTCTTGTCATCATAGTTTGCAACAGCCACATAATTTTTATTGATTACAAAGCCAATAGCACTTTTACTTGTTTTATATTCAGTGATTTTTTTCTCAGTTTCTGGATTAAATTTCATAATATAACCATCACGGGAGATTAAATAGCCATCTTTACCGTAGAACTTCATAACACCATGGTTCATGTTGTGCATATGCAGCATATGATTTCTTGGAAGTCCATTCTCTATAACAGCTACAGAAGAGTTTTCTCTCTCTACTACAAATACTTTTTCATGTTTTACTTTTGCACTAAGTGGCGCATACAATGTTGCTAATGTAGCAAACGCATATATAATTTTTCTTAACATATTAAACATTCTCTCTTTCTTCTTTAGTTAAATAACACGATGGATCTTCACTCCATAAATCATCTGTAATGGCATAGGCTCTTGCGCGTGAGCCCCCATTACAGATGTCTATCTGTTTGCATTCATGACAGATACCGCTTATCTGTCTGCGTGGATGGATGCGTAAGGCATCCAAAAGCTCTCCACCTTTCCAGATATCTCCAAAATTTTGCTTTATAATATTACCGACAGTTAAAGGAAAAAATGGATCAGGCCGTACATCACCTTCACTGTTGATATTGAGCAGTTTTCGTCCTGCAGAGTTTCCACCCCATTTTACAAGCCTATCACGCATTTTTTCCTTAAGCTCTGGATATTTTTGTGCAAATTTATTTAAAAACATAACAGCATCCATCTCCATATTCCCAGTTACGATTTCAATATCACGTCCTGTTTCATAGTACTCAAATGCTTTGTTAAGTATAAACGCAACGGCTTTACGTCGTTGTTCTTTACTCAAGTCCATCTCTAAATTATCAAGTCCACGCCCAGAATAAACGAGATGCGAAACATATATTTTAGGAATATTGTGTTTTTCTGCTAAATCGAAAATATACTCTAATGAGCCAATAGTATCTTTTGTCATAGTAAAACGAATACCAACTTTTGCGCCAGTTTCATTTGCTAAAAGTACAGCTTTGAGTGTTTCTCTAAAAGCACCTTTAAGCCCACGAAAATAGTCATGTGTTGGTTCATCCCCATCAATACTTACCCCAACATAATTAAATGTTTCTGTAATGCGTTTGATATTACTATGCGTAAAATAGAGTCCATTACTTGAAAGGTAAGTAATGATGCCATGCTCTTTACAAAAATCAGCAATTTCAAAAAGGTCTTTTCGTGTCAATGGTTCTCCGCCAGAGAAGATAATGAACTTTATCCCATTTTCTTTCATCTCTAAGATGGTTTTTTTAATCTGCTCAGTTGTAAGTGTGTCAACTTCATCTAAAGTAGATTTTGAGTAACAGTGTAGACAGGAGAGGTTACAACGATTTGTAAAGTTCCATATAGCAATACTGCCGTTTAAAATTCTCTCTTTTTTATTTTCAACAACTGAAGCTATTAAATTGGACAATCGAAACATTATTTTTTTCCTTTATAAGAGAGTATATAGTCACTGATTAAATCTAACTCTTTTGCATTTAAATGCAGTTGCGTCATAACAGTTCTTTTATATCCAAAAGCTTTATACATAGACTTTGGAGAAGCAATGTATGCTTCTATTTCTGCTTTTGTGCGCTTGGCAGCGATTTCATTAAAAGGAGGACCAAAAGCCATTGCCGTTTGATGATGACATCCCCAACAGTATGTCTCAAATACTTTTTTACCACTTAAAGTATCTGCATTGAGAGATACAAATAAAAATAGCCAAATTAAAAATACCTTTTTCATAACTTATATACATCCCTATCTTTAAATTTTTGATTTATTTCTCATTCTATCAAAATAAAACTATTAAAAAAACAATACATATCAATTTTAAAAGAATTATTTAACTTTATAACTATATTGCTTCATAAGTGTTGATTTTAATAAACTTTCATCTTGTAAATTTAATACTTTTGTACAATTAGGTTTCGCCAATATCACATACATAGCTATTTTAATTGTATCTCCTTGTTGAATATTAGGAGTTGTATATTTTAATATTTTTTTTTCTTTGGCTTTTATATTGTTTACAAAGCCTCTTTTTGTAGCAAATGATGGGATAATAACACTTTGATTATTATCATTTAAAAATTCTATATGAAAGGCACCTTGCTTGTCCTCAGTAGGAGAATCTTTAAAATTTTTCCAAATAATTTTTTTATCTCTTACGATTTGAATATTTAAATATTTCAAACGAGCGGCTTGAATGATAAGAGGATGGGGCATTTTATTTGTTAAAACAATTGTAATAGTATTGCTAGAGTTTTTTGCCGATATATCAATACTTTGCTGTAACATATCTAAACTATGTACACCAGAGAACGTATGAGAATGATGTTCTAATCTCCCTCTTTTATTTGTTTTTTCAGCAGCACCATTTACTAAAGGCATATGGCATTTTATACACTCTTTACTATCTTGACTCTCTTTTATTGCTTGAAAAATCAAAATATCATGGGAATTTCTTTTATGAGAATGACACCCGATACAAACATTTTTATCATAAATTGGATTATTTAGCATTGCATGCTTATCGCTATCATCTGGATTTTCGAGTGTACCATACATATTTGGCTTATAGCCCTCTGCTTGTTTTGCTATGATATTTATGTTATGTTTATGTGATTTCTTAACATAGGCAATTTGATGGCAATATATACAACTAATAGCATCTGTCTGCTCTTTATATAGTTTACTTGGTCTCTCTTTACCCGTAATTAATTCTTTTAAATTCTGTGCTGCTGGCATATGACAAGTAGCACAATCATATTTTTTTTCACTCGCTTTATTTGCCACTTTTCTATGCAATTCATCATTGAAGTATGTTTTTGAGTGATAGGATGTTTGATATTCATAATATATATCTTCATGGCACTCTTTACAAGATTCATTGGTTGAATATTTTGCATATAAAATTGAAGATAAAAGAGTAAGTAGGTAAAACAGTTTCATAATAAGTCTTTTTAGTTGAAAGATGGACAGGCTTTACACTCTCATTAAAGAGAGTGTAAAAAGTGCAGTTTATGCACCAGGAATATTTTGTCTGTGCTCGATAGAGTAAGTAAAAGTTGGAGTTACTAACCCAGTAATATATTTAACAAATTTTCCAGTTTTAGCTTCATAGATACCGATACGACCAGCATTCCATTCAGAAATCATAGTCCAGTGACCATGATTAGCAGGTTCAGCATGTAAAATTCTAGGAATTATAGCTTTGCCTTTTTTGTTTTTAACAGTTGGAACTTTCCAGCTGTAAAGAATTTTATGTGTCACAGGATCTGTAACTGTACCTCTTTTTGTTCCAACAGTGATAACTCTGTCAGTCTCAAGAGTCTGCTTGTTGATAAGGTACATTTTGTTCCATGCTGATGGTCCGCCAATTACATTGTCTGACCATATATATGGAGTATGTTCACTTGTTCCAACAAAAAGACCACCACCTGCGGTTCTAACACGTGCTACGACGTCCCAATTGCTGTCCCAGATAACACATTCACCAACATTCATACTGTTTGTAGCATAAAGTTGACCATATCTGTCATTGTACCAGCTTGATCCTTGACCTGGGTGTGGCTTAGTTTTAGGACCAGTGTAAACTTTTGCAACTAAAGATTTCGTCTTAAAGTCAACGACACCTATTACATCACTTCCTTGAGAAGCTTGCATTAAGTAACGACCAATCTCCTTACCTTCATTTTCAAATCCATCATGAAGAATTTTACCAATGTTTGGAATATCTCCTACAATAGGATAGTTTGGCTTAGAGTAATCAACGATATATACATGACCTGCATCTTTTAATGCAAATGCAATATATGGGCCATATGGAGTATCATATACACCTGCAACACGGCTTGAACCAATGTCACCATCCATGTTTATTACACTTGAAGTTGCATACACTTTAAGTGGTTCCAACGTAAGTGCATTCATAAGAATTGCTCCACCTGGAACATAGTTTCCTGCCATAAGGTATTTACCATCTGGTGAAACTGCAAGACCACGAGAGTCAGTACCAACCTGCACCTGTGCAATTTTTTGTTGACCCGGAGTATTTAAGTCAAACATTGTGACTAAACCTGAGCGAGAAATAGAGTAAGCATAACGTGGAATACGTTTATTTGTAACCGTTACGTGTACTGCAAATCCAGCAGGATGTTTTGATAAAATTTTTCCAGTTGTTCCATCAATAAAGTCAACTCTTGAAGCATCACGCTCTGTAACGAAACAGATGTCTTCAACACTCTTCACATCAACAGGTTTTGGATACTTTTCTAGAAATTTCATTCTATCATTAAGCGTTTTCCAACCTTTTTTTACATTTGCTAAAGTAAGAACTTCAATCTTCTTCCCTTTAAAATGCTGTAAATAATCAACCATTTTATCTGCATCAGCTTTAGTAAATGTATTTTTCCATGATGGCATAGCACTACCTGGAACACCATTTAAAATAGCAGAAGCTAGTGTGTAAGAGTTTATCTTTTCTAGTTTTGCTGGACGTAAGTCTGCTCCTACACCCCCTTCATGGTTTGGACCATGACAACCCTGACACTCTTTTTCAAATACTTTTGAAACATTCATATTTGATGTGCCGGCAAATAAACCTGAACTTACAACCGCAAGAGTTGCAACTGATATAACTAATTTATTTAATCTCATTTTATTTCTCCTTCTAAAATTGAAGATAAAGCATGGCCCCAATGGAGCCTGCTTAACTAGTTTTCGTTTTCTAAACGTTTTTTCTCTTGATAATAAATCCAAATCATTGGAAGTATAATCACTGTATGAAGAAAAATTGTTAATGTCATTGGACCTTGATTGAGCCAACCAAAAAAACTTGGGTTAACATCTGTAAATGCTTCAAACATCTTATCTCCTTATTTTTCGTGTACTGGATTTTTTCCAGTAGTAAGTAAATCTGTTGCAAGTAAAATATACCCTATAAAGACCACAATACCTGCAATTAGTCTCCAATCCATTGCTTGTGCAAACCAAACGCCACCTTGTCCATCAAAGTAAGCAGCCCATGTAGCTCCCATTTCTGCACGAGATACAAGCACTTGAACATATCCAGCAATTGTTAAAGCAATTGTCATTACCATCATACCGCCAGTAATTAAACTTGTTGACCAAATTGACAGTTTCGTGTGATGCATTACTTTAATACCATTTGTACCTTGAATCGCTATATAGAACATACCTATTAAGATAGTTGCATATGCACCAAAGAATGCCAAGTGACCATGCGCCGCAGTAAATTGTGTACCGTGAGTATATAGGTTTACCTGTGGTAATGTATGGAAGAATCCCCAAATACCAGCACCTAAGAAGTTACCAAATGCATTGAGCACAAACCAAGTAAAAGCCGGTTTGTTAGTTATAACCGATTTAACATTGTCTTCTGTAGCTCCTTCTTTAGCCATCTCCGCACCTTGTGTTTTACCCCAGTCATAAAGTACGTGAATAAACATAGCAACGAGCGGTAATGGTTCTAGTGCTGAAAAAAGTGCACCAATTTCCCACCAATACTCAGGTGTTCCAATCCAGAAATAGTGATGCCCAAGTCCAAGAATACCTGAACCAAAGAGCATCGCAACCTCAATCCATAACCACATTTCAACAACTTTACGGTGAGCGCCAATCATTTTAATAAGCCCATATGCAGCAATTGCACCAACAAAAACTTCCCATGTAGCCTCAACCCATAAGTGGATTACCCACCACCACCAGTATTGATCAACTGTGATGTTGTCTGTAAAGAACATACCAGCTAAGTAAAGACCGGCAAATGCAATCATATCGGCCATTAAAACAGTTACGATACCAGTTTGTTTGCCTTTCATACCTGTTAAAAAAAGATTTCCAACAAATCCAAGAGCAACAACAACGATACCCCAGTCGGCCCAACGAGGTGCTTCAATATACTCACGCCCTTCTGTAATAAACCATATTGTCGTATCATCCGCAGGTCCAACTTGGACAAACAAAAATACTAATACAACAACAACAATTGCAGCTGCAAAAATCCAAAATAAAAGCTTTCCAATTTTGATTCCAACAGTTTCTATACCTGTTTCATCTGGTAGTAACCAGTAAACAGAACCAAACATTGCAAATACCATCCAAACAACAAGAGCATTGATATGTATAATTCTAGCGATTGAAAAGTCTAAAACTCCATATAAAAAGCCCGGCATTATAAATTGAATAGCTGCTACTAATCCAAAAAGCAACTGAGCGCCAAAAAGAATGGCTGCAAAAGTAAAATACCATGTTGCCAACTGTTTTGATTCGCTTCCAACACCTGTTAAATATTTACTTGCCATTGACTGCTCCTTTTATTTTTCCAAAGTTTCTCGGAAAGCCATTTGTGTCGATTGCTGACATCTGTTTTAAGAATGCAACCAAACCTTTAGCCTCTTTTGCTGTTATGCCTAAATCTGGCATCATGCGAGCATGTGTAGGATATTGGTCTGGATGCTGTAAAAATTCAGCCATAGCTTCTTCTTTTGTACTTTTCCCTGTTAGGGCCTGCATCGCACCATCAGGTCCCCATGCTGGATCCAACCATGCTTTTGTTAAATCTGGTGCATAGTAAGCTCCATTTCCAAGAAGTGTATGACAATCCATACAATTTTTAGCTTGTTCTCCTAATTTACCTAAATGTAATAATGCTCCAGCTTCCTTTTCGGAATAATCATCACGACCAAAAAACTTCTCTTTTTCTTGAAATAATGAATTACCTTTTCCATCGTTTCCACCAATGATAGGCACTTCATGACCGCGTTTTGCACTCATTTCATACGTAATCTTGTAATTAATAACAGTAGGTCCTGGAACCCTTTTTGTCACCTTGTTTTGTAAATCTTGATCATTCCCCATAGCAATTTGTGCTGACGTATCAAACGTTAGCCAAATTAAAAGAATTGATGCAAAACCTGTAACCCACGCTGCTGATCTTCTCCAGAAACGATTGTCACTCCATACAGATTTATTAGCCACTGTATCCTCCTATAAAATTATTGTCAAAATATATATTTATCAATGTTCATTCTCTTCATGAACATGATCTTGCATATAATAAACTGCATATGGAAGTAAAAACAATCCAATTGCAGCGACAACTAAAGCTTTTGCAGTAAATTCCCCAACATGCATTAAACTTCCCATTAAATACAAACAATAGGCAGTTAGCATCCAAAAACCATAGGCTACTATCATAGCCCATGGTTTTAGTAGTTTAACTTTTACTGCAGTATATATACCAACATAAAATCCTCCAAAAACTAAAACAAGTGCAGATGAGACAAAGATAGGTAAAAAATCATCGAGCGCTATCTCTGGTCTAACAACTGATGGATCTATCATTTTGCATTTCCTTAAACTTTAATTAGATTTTAGAATCAGATGTAGTGTATAAAGTTTTAGATTAAATTACCTTGATTTAAGTCAATTATTATGCCTAAATAAGAGATTTTGATTAAATTTTATTTTAAGTGTTACTTTATAGATGATTTTTTATTGAGTTTTTATGTCAAAGAATTAGGAGTGTACGGAGAGATATCTTTTAATCTCTTTGACTAGATTTTCTAAGTTTTCTTTAAACTCAAAAAGAAGTCTTGATTTTTCATTATCATCACTCGCTAGTGAAGTTTTTAAGTGTACAGCTGTTTTATTGAGCTTTTGTGCGCCAATATTTGCGGAGACTCCAATAATGTCAAGAAGGAGTCTGTCTGCATTTTGTATATTATTATGTTTTACAAGTGCATCGATGACTTGATGTGTATCTTCATAACTTTGAATGAACTCATTTAAAATCTCATTATAAAAGTCGCTGTCATGACCAGAAATTTCCAATCCTTCTTCGATGTTAATTTCTGAGTAGCTGTTGTTACTATCGCTAGCATTTTCATCGGGAGTGTAAGTATAAAGTACATCATAAAGGGCATCCATCTTGAGTGGTTTTTCAAGATGTTCTGTCATACCTGCTTCGTTCATTTTTCTAATGTCATCAGCTGCTGTATCACCGCTGAGCGCTACAACAACAATATGGTCATAATTTGGATTTTCTCTAATTTTGAGAGTCGCTTCAAACCCATCCATACGAGGCATATGTGCATCCATCAGAATCATCATAAAGTTGTTATCTTTTTCTAGAATTTCTAAGGCTTCTACACCATCATTGGCCACAGTAATCTCAATGCCGCTTTCTGCTAAGAGCCCTTGAATCACCTTTTGGTTAATGATGTTATCTTCTGCAAGTAAAATGCGCTGCCCTGAAAAATCTTTAAAATCATCTTTGACAATTTTAGCATGCGGTGGGACTTCTCTTTTAGTTATTTTTTTCTTTTGAACGGCTTCTTTTTTTAGAGGTTTAGTTTCTTCTACTATACCGAAGTCACCTTCTTCTGTGCCGTCAAGCTGTGTCAGAGAATGTTGCTCAGGAACGTTCTCTTTCTCTATGCTTAGCGTTTCTGGCTCTTTTGTTGGTTGCTCTTCTTCTACTTGGCTTGTGGTTTCGGTTGCTTCAGTTTGAACGCTCTCTTGCGTTTTTTTGACAGGTGTATCAATTGCAATTTTTCTTTTCATTATAATATAAATAAATATTACGACTAAAATGGCTACTAAAGCTAACAGTTCATTTTGATACACAACTAAAAGGTCCATATTCTCTCTTTTTGTAAAATATGACTCAATCATACAGTATAAAAAATTAAACCTAAATCAAATTTGCTGTATAATCACTTTAAATTTTATTTTAGGGTGACATTTGCAAAATATTCCACATATTCCAGTTTTATATAGAGAAGTTGTCGCAGCTTTTGAAAATATAGAAGAGGGGATTATTATCGACTGTACTATGGGCTATGGTGGACACTCTTCGATGATACTTGAAGCAAATCCCGGCATCAGGCTCATTGCAATTGATCAGGATCAAACAGCCATCGACTTCTCACGCAAGCGGCTTGAAAAGTATGGTGACAGGGTAGAGATTCGTAAAGGTCGCTTTTCTCAGGTCATTAAAGATATCTTGCGTGAGGTCAATCCCCAAGAGATAAAAGGCTTGTTGGCAGACATCGGGGTCTCCTCTTTGCAGCTTGACCAAAAAGAACGTGGATTCTCTTATGAGAGTGATAATTTAGATATGCGTATGGATAAGGGTGCCACACTCTCAGCCTCAAATGTCGTTAATGAGTATTCAAAATCGGAACTTGAAAAGATTTTACTAGAGTATGGGGAGTTACGCAATTATAAAAAGATAGCTTCAGAGATAGTGAACAATCGTCCTTTTACGTCTGCCAAAGAGCTGAGTGACAAACTCAAGCACTTGATGCCAAGAGGAAAGAAAATCCATCCTGCAACACTTTTGATGCAGGCAATACGCATTGAAGTCAATGATGAACTCGGTGAACTTAAATCACTGCTACAAAGCATAGAAGAAGCAGGACTTCCAAAAGCTAAGATAGCGATTATCTCTTTTCATTCGCTTGAAGACAGAATAGTAAAAAAAGTATTTTCTAAATGGTCTAAATCCTGTATATGCCCGCCCGAAGCGATGCGCTGCACCTGTGGAAATAATCATCAGCTAGGGAAAGTTCTGACGAAAAAGCCCATAATGGCACAATCAGATGAGCTAAAAGAGAATGCACGCAGTAGAAGTGCAAAGATGCGGATATTTCAGATGGACAGCGAGGAGTAGGGTGTGAGTGAAAAACATGAACTCTTAGATGAAGTTGACGGACTCATATCGCATAAAAGACGTCTGGATTTTAACTATTTTTTATATATGATACTGACACTTCTTTTCATCGCAATGTTCGCTTTTCCTAAAATATATATCACCCAACAGATATATTTTAAAAGCAGAGAGATAGCAAAACTCAAAGTGGAATATGAAACACTTAAAGAAGAGAACAAGCTCATCAGAGCATCTGTTGAGTCAATAAAATTTAAAAATCAGATATTAGATACACTTTTTTAAGTTAGAAGGAAAAAAACTTGATTCGTAAATTTATACAATTTTCTATAGAAAAACCGCTGCTAAACCATATTCTCCTCATTTTTATTTTTATGCTCTCTATCTTTGCATATATTAATATTCCAAAAGAGATATTTCCACCGATGAATATGGATAAGATAACCATTAAAGGTGGATACGCAGGAACATCTGCAGATATCTTAGACAAGATGGTTGTCCAAAGTATAGAAGATGATTTGCAAAATATAGATGCGCTTGATGAGATTAAAAGCAGCATCAAAAATGGTTCGTTTATCATTAGTGCAAAGATAAAACCGGGGTCTGACAACATTCTGGTTTTAAATGATGCCAAAGATGTTGTCAGCAGCGTAAAAAAAGATCTGCCGGCAGATATGAACGAGCCTATAGCAAAAATAAAAACGCATGCTTTTCCTCTTGTTTTGATTGCCCTCTCTGGAAATGTCTCAACTGAGGAGCTGCTCAATCGTGCAGATGAACTTAAAAGTGAACTTGCAAAGTTTAAAGATTTGAGTGATATTACCATCCGCGGCGATGCGGATGAAGAGCTCGATATTTCACTTAATTATCCTAAGATTAAAGCGTATGGACTCAGCTCTTCAGAGGTCGTTTCCGCTATAAGTAATATCAGCTCTATTTTCCCTATTGGGACTATCAAACAAAAAGCGCACCACCTCTATATATCTACAAATAATGGAGAAAAAACCAAAGAGAAAATTGCCAATACTATTATTCATGTCGGGGGTGTAAAACTTCGTATTGGTGATATTGCTGATGTGGCATTCAAGTTGAGTGATGCTGTGGAACTTTCACACTATAATGGTGTTCGAAATATCTCCATAAATGTTACAAAAAGTAAGAGTGGTAATGCCATAGCACTCGTTAAAGATATACGTAAGCTCCTCAAAGAACAAAAGCGTAAACATCCACAACTGAACTATAATATTTACACAGATACCTCTGTTTGGATTAAAAATCGTCTCAATGTGGTCTTTTCAAACATAGCTTTTGGACTGATGCTTGTTTTCTTAGCGATGCTTATCTTTATAAATCGCGGTATTGCTTTTGTCGTTGCTTTAGGTATTCCTGTGAGTTTTATGATTGGACTTATTGTTACTGAGATTTTAGGTGACAGTCTCAATATGCTCTCTCTTTTGGGGGCGCTCATCGCTCTTGGTATGCTTGTTGATGAGGCTATTGTTGTAGCAGAAAATATCTACAGACATTTAGAAGAAGGGATGGAGAGAAAAGAGGCTGTCATCAATGGTGCAGCAGAGATGTTTCCGGCAGTAGTCACGGCAACACTTACAACTGTTTTTGCATTCTTACCGATGCTTTTGATGACGGGTGAGATGGGGATGTTTATTAAAATCATTCCTATTATGATTACCGTGCTGCTGCTTTCATCTTTGTTCGAAGCTTTTTATTTTTTGCCGCTGCATGCACATGATTTTTTAAAAGTGTCGCGTGAGGGGAGCTTTACAAAACGTTTTTGGGAGAAGATGTATGTTTGGTACAGCAAGGCATTGCACTTTTTCTTTCAACGTAAGTTTGTTTCTCTTATTCTTATAACACTCTCGATACTCGCTTTAGAATTTGTCATGATAAAACATGCCAAGTTTCAGCTTTTCCCGGATTTTGATAATACTCAGGTCTATGTTTATGGAACAGTCAACATCAATAACGAACTTAAAGATACTGAAAAAGTTGTCACAAAACTTGAAAATATCATTATGAAACATATTGATAAAAAGAATGTCTCTTCTGTTACCTCTGTCATTGGATTTAAGATGGATGCCAAAAACAGGGCAGAACTCGGTGAAAATATGTTTCATATATTTGTAGATTTGCATGAAAGAGCACCTCAGAACTTTTTTGATAAATATATAAGTCCATATCTTTCAATAGAGTATGATGCTAAAGTGCAGACTAGGGTTATAGACGCCAAAGAGATAGCGAAGAAAATTAAAAAATCTCTTGCGTCCATGCAGAATGCAAAAGATGCAAAAGGGAAAAAACTTTTTGAAGAGTTGGTAGTAAAAGTTCCTGGAGCCGGTGTTATCGCGCATGATGTAGAGATAGGCTTGAGTGCAAAAGATGGTGAAAATGTCGTGCCTTATTTGAAAAAGTTGGAGAACAAACTTCATGAGATTAAGGGTGTGTTTAATATTTCTGATGATGCAACTTTGGGAGAAAAAGAACTTAAACTAAGAGTGAACCGCTATGGGCAGGAGTTGGGATTTAACGAAGGCATAATCTCAAATGTATTACGGGCATATTATCTCAAAGGGGAGTATGGTAAACTCTTTAATAAGTCTGGGCTTGTTCGTATTCGTCTAGAGAGTAAGCTTGATAGTAAAATAGATTCACTTAACAATCTTGAACTGCGTATTCCCTCTTCCAAGCAGTATGTAAAACTCAAAGATATTTGTGATTTTAATTATAAACAGAGTTATGTAACACTCAAAAAAGAGGATGGTAAGCGCGTACGCAGTCTCTATGCATCCATTGACAAAAAAATCATCACATCCTCTGAACTGATGCAAAAAATGGAACCGATGTTAAAAGAGTTCAAGAAAAAAGGGCTGATAGTTGAAATAAAGGGTGAAGAGAAGGAGAACAATAAAAATAAAAAAGAGATGATGCAGTCGGGACTCATTGCGATATTTTTAATTTTTATTACATTAGTCTGGTTGTTTGATTCTATAAAGAAATCTTTAATTGTTATCAGTACAATACCACTCGTACTTCTTGGTGTGTTTGTCGGTCATTGGTTTATGGGACTGAACCTTACTATGCCGGGATTAATAGGCATCGTGGGACTTGCCGGAGTTGTTGTTAATGACGGGCTCATTATGGTTGACTTTATTAAAAAGGCAAAAGATACCGAAGAGTTGATGCGTCGCGCACAAACACGTCTGCGTCCGATTCTTTTGACCTCTTTAACGACCGTGTTGGGACTTTTGACACTGATATTTTTTGCATCAGGTCAGGCAAAAATCCTGCAGCCAATGGCCGTCTCTTTAGGCTACGGTATAGCATGGGCAACAGTACTCAATCTTCTATATGTACCGCTTCTGTATGCTGTGGTCTACAAAATAAAAGCACCAATAAAAGAAAAATAGGATAAATATGAATTTAGAGACAAGTTATGCGGCATTTGGTGTTAAGCCTCCCGTTACAAAACCGATACCGGAGTTTTTACTTGAAGTTGGGGAAGAGGGCTTGCGTGAACTGATTTCAAAACATTATGATGCCATTAAACAGAGTGATATCTATCTTCTTTTTCCCCAAGATGATGCAGAATTTGCACAGGCAAAAGTGAATTCGGCAGATTTTTTTATACAGATTTGCGGCGGGCCTGCACATTTTAATACAAACAGAGGAGCTCCCCGAATGATTGGCCGTCATGCCCCTTTTGCCATCGATGCAAAAGCGAGAGAAAGATGGCTGGAACTTTATAAGCCACTGCTTGAAGAGTTAAATGAGCAGGGCGTTACAGAAACCTCTCTGTACTCATTTTGGAACTATTTAGATATATTTTCTATCTGGATGATAAATACAAAATAAGAGAGAGATATAAAGCAACTTCTAAGCAAGGGCTATGTATAATTTCGACCTACCAAAAAAGTGGGTTCTTAGCTCAGTTGGTTAGAGCCCTCCGCTCATAACGGAGTGGTCATGTGTTCGAGTCACATAGAACCCACCACTTTTACAAAATTCTAGTAACTAATTAGCTTCCGGAAGTCCAAATTTTTGTGTAATTAATTCACCCTCATCATTAAAAAAGAGATAGTAGAGCAAATCTTTTTTTACAGTTAAACCAGCAAGATAGCGCAGTGCTAAATTTGCCTGTAGTGATGCTATGTGCATAACAATAGGTGCCGCAATTCCTGCCGGTGTTTTTTTGATAATTTTGAAAGAGTCTGAGAAAGAAGATTTGTCAATAAAAGCAACCTGACCGTGAAAAGCTTCGACACTGCCATAAATCCACGGAAGGTTTTTCTCTTTTGCATAGGTATTTATCTCTGCTCGTGTTGGAAGATTGTCTGTTGCATCAATGATGAGGTCAACGCTAACATTTTGCTTACTCCACTCTTCAAAGTTCATATCATGTGCTATTGTTTTTACATAGGGGCAGCGCTCTTCTATAATTTGTGTATTGATTTGTGCTTTGTTTTTACCCTCATCACCTGTCTTAAAAGCAATTTGACGATGAATATTGTGCAGACTCACTTCATCGAAATCTACCATATGTATTTCACCAATTCCTGTAGCACCAAGGGCAAAGGCAAGAGAAGAGCCAAGTCCACCTGAACCGATAATGACTATTTTTTTCTCTTGTAAAGAGGCTTGTGTCTCTTCGCCCCAGAGTTGGACCTGTCTGTGAAAGTATTGCATCATAGTAAAGCCTTTAGTATGAGATTATCAAATTTTAGTGATTATAACACTCTTTTATTAATTGCTTCTTTAAATCCCCATGTTCTGCGTGAGCTGACAACATCAGAGTGACTCATGTCAACTAGCATTAACTCCTCTTTATTGCCTAAGTGTGTGAGCAGTTCGCCATTCGGTGATACCATGATAGAGTCACCATAAAAACTCCAGGTATACTCTTTGTCATGATACTCTCCGATTCTGTTGGCACGCAGTATGTAGCAGTTGTGTGTGAAAGCACGCGTCGTTATTAATGCTTTCCATCGCTCATAGGATTCAAAAGTTGATACACTTGGAACTAAGATACAGTCAACATTTTTACTGTCAAGTTTTGTAAATATCTCATCAAAATGGAGCTCAAATCCGCTAATAACACCAAATTTAAATCCATCTATTTTAAAAACGAGAGGTGCTTGGAGAGGTTTTATTGCATTGTCGAAAAATTTCTCTTCATTCCAATGGGTGTAGTTGATTAAGATTTGCTGTTCATAGTAGGCCGTAGAAGCCGGTGCAAATTTGGCTATGGTTTTATACACCTTACTCTTTTTGACGATGATGAGTGGTGCAATAATTGTCATATTGTAAGTAGAAGAGAGCTCTTTAAGCATTTTTATTTGATGTTCTGCCTGCTCTTGTAACATACTAAGAGACATGGATTGTAACTCTTTGAAAAATGGATTGAGTATATACTCTCCAAGCAGTAAAACTTTGACATCTTTTTTACTCGCAATGCGGATGTAGTTGTAGAGCTTTGTGGAACTCATTCCTTGAGAGCTGAGTTGAAGAACGGCAGCACGCATCTTAAGAAGCTTTTATCTCTTGGATTTTGATGACGGCGTCTTCGAGCATCTTTTGGGCATCATTTAACTCTTTCATTCCTTGTTCATACGCTTTTACACTCTCTTCAAGTGTAATTTCCGGTTTCATTAAGGTCTCTAAAATCTTTTTTGCATTCTCTAATTTTGTCTCAAATTGCTCTTTAGCCATCTAATGCATCCTTTACATATGTTTCAAATTTATCGAGTTCGACAAGAAAAGCATCGTGTCCGTAATCACTCTCTATATCGATATAGTTGTGATTTGTATTGCCTATTTGTTTCAATTCATCTGCAATCTCTTGCATCTCGAAATTTTTAAAAAGTATATCATTTTTAAAACTAATGAGGTGCATTTTTGCGCTGACACGTTTGAGTGCTTCACTCAGAGAGTCAAACCCACGTGCTAGATCATAAATATTGATGGCTTTGGTAATGTAAAGATAGGTAAGCGGGTCAAACCATTTTGTAAAGTTATAGCCGTTATACTCCAAATAGGATTCGACTTGAAACTTTCCAAAAAGCTCATACAAGCCGTCTGTCAGCTTATAGTCACGTCCAAATTTTTCACGCATGGACTCCGGAGAGAGAAAGCTGATATGCCCTGCCATACGCCCGATAGCCATACCGGCTAGTCCTTGCTCTTTTATGATTTCAGGGTCATAGTAGCCCTGTTTAAAGTCAGGGTCTTTTAAAATGGCTTCCTGCGCAACTTTATTAAAGGCAATAGCCCATGGTTGTGTCGCATGTGTTGCAGCCATAGCGATGATATGATTTGCAAAATTTGGGTAGTGAATAGAGAACTGCAGTGCTTGCATACCACCCATACTCCCACCGACGATTGCGTGCACTCTATGAATGTCGAGCCTGTCAAAGAGAATTCTTTGTGCTTTTACCATATCTTTTATACTGATAACCGGAAATTTGTAACGGTAGGGCTCTTGGTGGGGATGTTGTGGAGACATAGGGCCAGTTGAACCAAAACAGCTGCCTATAACATTGGAGCAGATGACAAAGTATTTATCTGTATCTATAGCTTTTTTTGGTCCAATTAAACCATCCCACCAGCCGGCTTTGCTCTCATCTTCATAAGTGCCCGCTGCGTGATGACTTCCCGTGAGTGCATGGCAAACGACAACAACATTACTTTTTTCCTCATTGAGCTCACCATATGTCTCATAGGTGATGTCATAAGGCTCTAAAATACGTCCACTCTCTAAGTAGAGTGGATTTGTAAAATGTTCTGTGTATGTTTGCAGATTTAAACTCAAGTTATGCGCTCTTTATAAAATAATTAGTGACATTTTAGCAAAAATGGCTTAAGGACACCTCTAGAAACTATAATAACACTCAGCATTTTATAGAGAGTTTTAATCAAGGCAGATGTTCTTCAGCATAGCCGTAGCTACGGTGAAGGTTATCTAACGCAGAGTAAAGCTCTCTATAAATTGCCCAAAGGGAGGGATAAAAAAAAGCGAACTTGCACAAAACTTTTTCTCACCGTAGCTACGGCTACGCTTGCCCGCAGGAAGTGCCCTCATATAATACCAAATGCCTAAAAAGACTATAATTAAAATAAGAAGAGTTTTAGCATATCGAATCTGCCCCGAGACCAATTTATTTGAGTCTGTCCTCAAGTCAGATAGCTAAACTACAAATTTGAGTGGTAACTAAGTCGGATATTTCCAGACTGAATTTTATGAGGTGAAGTTAAGTTTAGCGATGAATCAGGTGAAGTAAAACTTCACCCTAACGAACTCTTCTAAAACTAGGAGGTTCTTATGTTTAATTATATCGGAATTGATGTTTCAAAAGCAACATTACAAGTTTATATCCCCATCACAGATGAGAATATTAGTATCGAAAATAGTAAAAAAGCACTTATTTCTTTGTATTCGAAATTGAAGAAATATTATAAAAAAGAGATTAAGAATTTAGTCATAATATTTGAGCCGACTGGTTCATATTCGGCACTACTTAAACGGTTTTGCTTTGAAAAAAATATCTATGCTTTTATTATCAATCCTAGACAAAGTGCTAACTTTGCTAAAGCTCTTGACAATAGAAGTAAAAGTGATATTATTGATGCAAAGATGCTCTATAAATTTCATGTAATGTTAAGTGCAAGTGAAATTAGTGTGCCTATCATAAATACTGTACAAGAAGAGCTTTCAGAGATGTTGACCTATTTTAAATTTATACAAAAAGAGAGAGTTTCTTTTTCAAATCATCTAGAAGCATTAGACTCAAAAGATGGTAGTACAATGATTGTTAAAAAGCTTAAGCAAGAGATAAAACATCTAAGAGCAGAAGAAGAAAACATGATTGTTTCAATGAAAAAACTACTACTTACTGATTCAAAAATGAAACAAGATTTTGAGAATATTACATCAACTGTAGGAATCGGAGATCGTGCAGCTATTGCTTTGCTACATCTGTTTATTACTTATCCAGAAGCTAATAGACAAGAGATAGTCGCACTTTGTGGTTTGGATGCAATTGAAAATAGTTCTGGAACTTCCATACAACGAAAAACACGTATTTCTAAAAAGGGAAGTTCCCTATATCGAAGTATGCTTTTTATGCCTGTACTTTCTGCAATTCAACATAATCCTTATATGAAAATATTCTATGATAGACTTAAAAATAATGGTAAGCATTCAACTGTTGCTCAAATCGCAGTCATGCGTAAGATAATTCTAATTTCTCATTCATTGTACAAAAATAATGTTAAATTTAATGAGGGAGTTTATGAAAAAAGTATTGGAATTTAAGCTATTTTTAACGTGGTAACTTGG
>JALUWT010000002.1 GCA_027019325.1 Sulfurimonas sp. | reverse complement strand
TTTATGGTCTGATTAAGTGCTTTTGGATTCAAAAAAATGAGTTTTTTTATGAATTGAGAGGCAGGGGAAATGTTATGGAATTATTTGGGCTAAACTTATATTATCAAACTATACATTTCTAGGGTATAATTACAAATAACTAAAGTCGAGGATATTTGCGTGAAAAATTTAAAAATTATAGGAATTATTTTAATCGCAGCCATAGCTGTTTTACTATTTTTCATCTCTAACGATACGACAAAACCAAAAAACAAAAAACCTATTGTCGCTGTGACAACTTTTGCTCTGTATGACATTGTTAAACATATTGGAGACAATACGATTCAAACAGTGCATATTCTCCCTTTTGGCGTAGATCCGCATAGTTTCGAGCCAACACCAAAGCTTATGGCACAGATAGAAAAGAGTGCTGTAGTCATCTACAGCGGTGCCGGACTTGAGCCGTGGGTCAATGGTTTTCATTTTAAGGCTAAAGCGATTAACATGAGTAAATATGTCAAACTTCGCAGACTTGATGCCAATGAACATGAACTGCATGACCACCATGATGCACAGTGCGCACACACAATGACGGATCCGCACTACTGGCTGGATTTTGCCAATATGAAAAGAGCCACAGCTGTCATTACAAAAGAGCTCATCAAACTTCTGCCGCAAAACAAAGCATTGTATGAACAAAACCAAAAACGCTACATCACAATGCTGCAAAACCTTGACAAAGCATATAAAAAACAACTCTCCTCCTGCAGAGTCGATACTGTTGTCGTCAGTCACAATGCCTTAGGTTATCTCTCACGCAACTACGGTTTTCATGTTGAATCCTTAACCGGTCTCTCTCCCGAAGCACAGCCAAGCGCAAAAGATGTAACAAGAGTTATGAATGATATTCAAAAAGAGGGTGTAACGACTATCTTTTTTGAACATTTTGTCAATGACAGAGTAATCAAAAGAATTGCAAAAGATGCGCACATACATTTGGAAGTTTTTCAGCCGCTTGGAAATGTCACAAAAGATGAAGCCGCTGCAAAGTTAAGCTATGAAGATATTATGCAGCGTAATCTTGAGAAACTCTCTAAGGCGCTTATGTGCAATTAAAATTCAAAGTACCTATCTTTGATGTGAAAAATCTGAGCTTCAGAGTGCATGGACAGACGATTTTGCAAAACATCAGCTTTCAAGTATTTAATGCCGAGTACATCGCTGTTATTGGGCCAAATGGCGGTGGGAAAACGACTCTAATTCGTATGCTGCTTGGACTTGAAAAGCCGACCTCCGGTGAGATTAGAATCTTTGGAGAAAAATTAAAACGCTTTAAAGAGTGGCATAAAATAGGCTACGTTCCTCAGCGGGCTTCTCACGTAGATACAAATTTTCCTGCAACAGTGGAAGATATTGTCAAAATGGGACGTATAGCCAAAAGAGGTGTTTTTGCAGGAATGAGTAAAGCAGACAAAGCAATGGTAGAAGATGCCATGAGTAAGATGGATATTTTAGACTTAAAAGATAAAATGGTGGGCACACTCTCAGGGGGGCAGCGTCAGCGTGTAATGATTGCACGTGCTCTTGCTTCTTCTCCGGAAGTTCTCATCTTGGATGAGCCAAATACAGGGGTAGATGTACAGTCACAACAGCGCTTTTACAAGCTACTTGCAAAACTGAACAAAGAGGAGGGGATTACCATCTTGTTTATCACACATGACATCGGTGTTATTGCGGATGATATCGGCAGACTCTTTACTATCAACCAAAAAGCAACTATCTGCAATGATCCTAAAAAAGCACTCTCCTGTGAAGATATGAGTGAACTCTACGGTATAGAAGCCCATCTTATTCACAACCACAAGCATGAGCATTAGGATGAAAAAATGGTAGAGATGTTGTCATATGAGTTTATGCAGAGAGCTTTTGTAGCAGGAATCTTCATCGCCATCCTCGCTTCACTCAGCGGTACTTTTGTAGTCTTGCGCAGATATTCACTCATTAGCGAAACTTTGGCACACTCTGCCCTTGTTGGTGTTGCTGTCGGCTTGGTAGCAGGCTATAATCCTTTGTGGATGGCTGTGGCAGTAGCAATCGCTTCTGCTTGGCTTATCGAGTACCTGCGCAGCTCTTTTGAGCTCTATTCTGATGCGATTTTAGCCATTTTACTCTCAGGGTCTTTGGCGCTTGCCGTTATCATCGTCTCTTTAGGTGGTGCATTTAATAACTCGCTTTTTTCCTATCTTTTTGGTTCAATTCTATCGGTAAGCGACAGTGATGTCATCACCATTATCATTTTTGGCTCACTCTCTCTACTTTTTTTGCTGCTTTTTTCAAAAGAGCTTTATTTTATTGCCTATGATGAAGAGGTTGCAAAAACAAGCGGCATAAAAGTAAAGTTTTTGAACTTTTTACTCGTTACGGTTGTCGCTATCATTATTGCCCTCTCCATTCGTGTGGTTGGGTCTCTGCTAATTGGTGCCTTGATGGTTATACCGACGGTTGCCGCGCTGCAGTATAGAGTCGGTTTTAAAAACACCATGCTTATTTCGCTCTTTTTTGCACTCTTTAGCGTCATCTTTGGCATGAGCCTCTCTTACTACTTTTCTCTGCCCTCAGGAGCAACTATTGTCCTCTCTGTCATTGTTGTTTTTATCATTTCACTCATCATAAACAAAAAATGAAAATATCTTCAGAATTCTCCAAATATGCTGCACACTATGGTGAATATAATATTATTCAAAATCAGGTTGCACAAAAATTACTTACATTTGTAACAACAAAACCGAAAAAAGTACTCGATTTAGGGTGTGGGAGTGGTGCGCTCATCAAGAAGATTGATTGGGATATGGAACATCTTGTTGGTGTTGATTTTGCACCGGGAATGTTGGAACTGCATCCAAAAGCCAAACATGTCGAATGCATCTACGGCAATTTCAATGATGCAGCACTGTTTGAACATCTCCGCACCTCTGTGTTTGACTATATTTTTTCAGCTTCTGCTTTGCAGTGGGCAGAGGATTTAGATGCTCTTTGTAAAAATATACTGACCTTAAATGCACCCGTTGCTTTGGCAATTTTTACGGCAAATACCTTCAAAACTCTTAACACTACCGCGGGACTAGAACCACTGCTACGCTCACGCAAAGAGATAAAACGACTGCAAAAAGAGTATTTTGCTGATGCAAAGTTTGAAGTGGTGGAGTATAAGTTGGAATTTGAGAGTGTTCGGGATATGTTTCGCTACATTAAAAAAAGTGGCGTGAGTGGCTCACGCAAGCTACTCTCTTATAAAGAGACAAAAAAGTTGATGGAAATGTACCCGCTGAACTATTTAGAGTTTGAGGTCGCTTTCATTGCTCATTGAGAATTATCTCTTTTTCTAAGTTATAAAGCGCATAGCGGATAGTTTTAAAGTTTTCGCTCTGTGTGATATCTTCAAGTTTAAAAATCTCTTCCAAAACCCTTGCAGACTCCTCTGCTCTTTTAAAGTTTGCTGTTAAAATATTGACAATATTGTCGCGTGTCTGTTCACTTTTTGTTGAAGTCCGCAAGACATCATTGATACTGTCACGGTTTCTAAGCAGCTCTTTTGTTTCATTGATTCTGGCTTTATGGCGAAGTGATTTGAGTTGAGAGGAGAGTTCTTTGTTGTTGTCTCGATATCGCATGATGTCTTCAACGACACGGATACCCTCTTTGAGACGGTTTAGATTTGCATCTACCACCCGATAAATTTCGGGTGAGAGAGAGTTACTCTTCATTTCCGAAGATGCCAAAGAGTTGTAGTAGTGCTATGAAAATATTTAGAAAGTCTAAATAGAGTGCAATAGCACCGTCAATTGGAGTTGCATACGCTCCATTCATAATGTTTTGTGTATCATATACAACCAAGATGCTAAACAAAATTACCACCGCACCTGCAATGATAATTTGAAACATAGGGTTTCCAAGAAAGATATTTAAAATAGAAAAACCGATGATTACAAAAAGTGCAATCATTAAAGGTTTTCCATACCCTGTGAAATCTTTTGTGCTTTTTATAGCAAAAAAGCTCATAGCGCCAAATATAACAGAGGTCATAGCAAAAGCATTTCCAACAACGACAGCGCCTCCACTCATTCCAAGTGTATATGCTAAGAGTGGTGCTGTAGTAAGTCCTGTTACAAAAACAAAAGCAAACATAACAAGTAGGTTAATACCCGGTTTGTTTTTTACAAACTGCAGTCCGATTAAAAGCCCAATCTCCAAAAAGAAGAGCGGCCACATCATAGTAGCTATACTTCCTGCAAGCGGTACACCCACATATGCGCCAACAGCTCCTGCCATCATTGATGCTGCAAAGAGCTTGTAAGTCTCTTTTACAAAAGAGACAACCTGTGCTTCAGAACGATGCGCAGTCTCGTATGTGTAAGAGTTTCCTCTTGCGTAGTCACGATCATAAAGTCCCATATTTTTTCCTTTTTAAATAATACCTTAAAAGATATTTTTTATTAAGTGAATTCTATACATAAAGAGTTAATGAAAAGCAACACTAGAGTAAAAAAGAGTGCTTACAATATATATAAGGAGTAAATATTTCGCGATAATGACCTCCGAAAATAAGTAAAACAAATTCTATAAGAAACAATATGAAAAGAAATATGAAATTCTTTTGTAAAACTATTGACATTGAAGTTGAAATCTCCTATAATTCCCATCCACAAACAGAGAGACCTAAAGTTTAGGTTTGAGAAATACTGTTTGAGATCATTGAAAACTAAGCAAGTAAGAGACTGGGAGTAACTACCTAAGTTATCTTATTTAGAAATAACTAATATAACAACAACCGTCTATTCTATTTGAATTCTAACTATTAATTTA
>JALUWT010000001.1 GCA_027019325.1 Sulfurimonas sp. | reverse complement strand
AAATCATGGATAAAAGAAAAATACCAAAACTCTAAGATAACAACTATGCAGGAAATGACAAAAAAGATTGCTGGTGTTTCAAAAGTTAGAGTAGGAAAAAATCGAACTATTAACTCATATTATGAAATAACACTAAATGAAATAAATGAAGAAGGTTTAATAGTACCACATAATGATATTAAAAAAGTAGACCCGGCAAATGAAAGTGCTATAATTACTCAGAAGTTACATTCTGGTGATCTTGTATTTCCTAGAGTTTTTACGAAATATAAATCATTTAGAATAGGAAGGATGGAAAAAACACCAACAGACTATGTAGTTGCCAACAACAGTATGATTAAAATAAGCTTCGATGACAATCAAAATAATTTATTACCAAAATTTATTCAATACTATTTGCAACATCCTATGATTTATAATTATTTATATTCTTTATGTAGTGGTTCTGGCGGACGAGAACAAATATCAATTAATGATTTAAAATCTCTTCCAGTGCCTGTGCTTACAGACGATGAATTATCTGATATTGTAAGTAGTATTGATTTTAATATAGAACTACAAAAACAAGCTAATCTTATTTTAGAAAAAGCTAATAAACTGTATGAATTACAAGACAGTATTAAAGTAAATTCAATATTTACTCAAAATAAGGATACTAATAACTGTGATTTCAAACAAATTGATCTAGCGATGGATAAATGCCTAAAAGAACTACTTTTAAAAGAGTTGGAATATTAAAATAGATTTTAATCTAAAAAATCCTTCATCATTTTCTCAACAGCATTATGAGCAGTAGTATAGTCAACTTGAGCATACCTAGCAGTAATATTCTCACTACCATCTTGTGTGTGTCCTAAAACAACACCTATTACATCCCTAGATACACCTTTATTAACAAGGTGTCCTCCTATTATATGTCTTATGTCATGCATCTTAAACTCACTAGACTCAACTATTTTTTTGTTTAATTTAAATTTTCCTACTGCTTCTCGTAGTTTAAGCCAATGCTCTCTTAATGTTCCTTGGTTCATCATTTTTCCATCATCATTTATTGCTGGAAAAACATATCCTTTTTTTTGTAGTCCAATTTTATTAAGCTTTTCTATGATTCTATCAGGTAAAACATATTCCATATCTATTCTTGCTTTATTATGTTCTGCAAGGATTGTATAGGTTTTATTTTCAATATCAATATATTCCCACTCTAATGTTAAAATTTCATCTACTCTACGACCATATAATGAAAATGAAAATATTGTTGCATAAATAGGATGATGATAGTTATGTAGTGCTTTAAATAATTCCTTTGATTGCTTCTCCGGTACTTTTACATCTCTAGAATTTCTAAGTTTAGGTATTCCCTTCATTGATGCAGGATTTTTAATTACGACATCAGTTGAATCAATAATGTATGAGTATACTTGGCGAACAGTTTCAAATACTCTTCTTTTAGTTCTTGTAGCTAAAGGAACCCCATCTTTGTTAACCATATGTGCCATTATATCTTCTAAATGTTTCTTTTTAATTTTACTAATTGGCATATCTGACAAGGATGTAAGATGCTTGTCCTTAAACTGTATTTCACTGCCAAAATCAGTTTCAACACCATCAATTCTGGCAGTTGGTATTTTTCTGTTATTTGATTTATATTTAGTTATCTTATCTTTTAAGTATTTATCAAAAGCTATTTCAAAAATTGTATTTTCATTAAATGCATCACAATTGTTTGTTATATGACTTGAAATACCATTTATCAGATTTTCTTTTTCTTCTTCTACGAAATCTACATATTGATGCTTTGCAGATTCTATGGCTTTTTTCATAGTTGTTTTTGCTGGAAAGTCTATAACTCTTTTTATGCGTTTTCTACCACCATTAGCTTTAGCTTCTCCTTCAACTTGTAACCTGAAAGAATTCTTTAGGGTGTACCCTGTCGTCTTAATAAGTACACCCTTTTTAAAATTAGAGCTTGGTATCTGATCTAAATCAATATCATCATTACCTATGTACTTCACATGACTAATGAATTTTTTTCCTATTGTTTCTTTTATTTTGTATAATGCCATAAAACAAGTGCTCCTTACAGTACACCTAAGACAATGGGTGTACTTTAGGGTGTACTTTTTGTCAAAAATGGGTGTACCTAAGTATATCAAACAATAGTAATGATATTTCTTAGATACTTATTGTGACTCGTATTTTAGGGGTCAAAGTTGATATTTATATCAATTAATAGTACTAGACATAGAGGATTCAAAATCCGTTGGCTTCGGCTGTGGGGGTTCAAGTCCCCCCGCTGGTACCACTGACAACTTGTTACACAAGGTCGCTAAAAATGATAGCACTACAAAAAATAATCATATTTTTACTTTTATTTAATACCCTGCTTATTTCACAAGAATTGCAGCAAGAGTATTTCATCAATAGTCATGTTGTGAAACTTTCAAACATCATTCAAAACCCTAAAAAAGACTACATACTATTTAATATTAATCTTGCAAGACACTCTAAAAGAGTCCCTTCGCCAGAGCTTATAAAGAAACTAAAATCTTATGGATACAATGATTTTCATACAAGACATGGGTATATACAATTCAGTCAAAAAAGCCCTATATCTACAAAAAAGCTCAAAGATGCCCTAAAAAAATATTATGCAGAGAAGTATAAAGAGATAAATATTAAGAGTATAGAGCTCAAACCGAATAGATATATGACACATCTTCCCAAAGATTTTACAATTGGCTTCTCACGCAATGCCTATCTATCACATAAAGGCATTTTGTATATCAAAACACTTGAGAATAAAAAGTATTTCTTCGACTACACCCTTTTAGCAAAGGTTTCTGTATATACAACAAAAACAGAGGTAGAAAAAGGAGAAGCGTTATCGGCTATAAATACTCAAAAAAAGAGTATAATACTAGACAGATTTAGAGCCTTTCCGCTCCTAACATTACAAAAGAACAAATACGAAACAAAGCACAGACTTAAAAAAGATTTGATTATCACACAAAGGGACATTACAGGTCTTTATTTGGTAAGAAGAGGTAACAATGTTGTCGTAACCTTGCGCGATGGGGGTGTAGAGATTTTTTTTAATGCAAAAGCTTCACAAAATGGCCGCTATGGCGATACAATCTCCGTAGAAGAAGAGAACAATCATAAAAAAATTCGAGTAAGAATCAGCGGAAGAAACAGAGCAGAAGTAAAATAGATGAAAAAAAGAAAAATAGTTGTAGCAGTAAGTGGAGCAAGTGGTGTCAACCTAGGCATAAAAACACTCTCTTTACTGCCTGAGAGCATAGAAAAACATTTTATTATGTCACAGAACTCAAAAGTTGTTTTAGACAAAGAGATGCAAAACCTCATAAAGCATGATAACAGTGACATATCGGCTTCCATCGCCTCTGGTTCTTTTGGTGTGGAGGCGATGATTATTGCGCCCTGCTCTATGAATACTTTGGCAAAAATAGCCTGCGGAATATCTGACAATCTTATAACACGCTGTGCAGCAGTTATGTTAAAAGAGCACAAAAAACTCATTTTAGCCCCGCGTGAGATGCCTTTTTCTGCCATAGCGCTTGAAAATATGCATAAATTAGCCTCTTTAGGTGTTATTATCGCGCCGCCGGTCATGGCTTACTACTCCAAGCAGCAGAGTTTAGAAGAGATGGAAAACTTTATTGTAGGGAAGTGGTTTGATCTGTTAGATATTGAAAATGATTTATATAAAAGGTGGAATTAATGAGTGACCGTAAAATAGCCCTTTATCCCGGGACATTTGACCCCATAACAAATGGTCATTATGACATTATAGAGCGCGCACGCAACCTTTTTGATGAAGTTATTGTAGCTGTGGCCGAGTCAAAAGACAAAAAGCCAATGTTTACACTTAAAGAACGCATACATATGACAAAAGCAGCAGTAGACGGCATAGATGGAGTTCGTGTTGTTGGTTTTGACAATCTAACTATTGAACTAGCACATGAACATGATGCCGGTGTTCTCATAAGAGGACTGCGTGCTGTGAGTGATTTTGAGTATGAACTGCAGCTTGGCTATTTGAACAATTCGCTTGATGAGAAGATTGAAACTGTCTACTTGATGCCAAAGCTCAAACATGCTTTTATTAGCTCTTCCATCGTAAGAAATCTTCTGAAATTCAATGGAAAAACAGTACATCTTCTTCCTCAAGAAGTGCAAGAAATCATAGAGAGTAAAAAGATATGTATATAGCGATAGAAGGCATAGACACAGCCGGAAAAAGCACACAAATTGAACTGCTCTCACACGATTACCCTCATGCTCTCATTACCAAAGAGCCAGGTGGAACCGCTATAGGTAAAGAGATTCGGGAGATAGTCCTCTCTGCGCGCACAAAAAGTAAAAGAGCAGAATTTTTACTATTTTTAGCAGACAGAGCAGAGCATGTAAAAGAGGTGATAGAACCAAACTTTGAAAAGATGATTATCTCAGACAGAAGTGCAATCAGCGGTGTTGCCTATGCACTCATTCAAGGGGAAATTGATAAAAAAGATTTGGTCACATTAAATGACTTTGCGACAAATAAAACATACCCGCAAAAAGTCTTTTTACTGCAGATCAGCAAGGAAGAGTTGGAGTTTAGACTCTCTCAAAAAGAGCTTGACGGTATTGAACTGCGTGGAAGTGAGTACCTTTTACAGATTCAAGATGCCATTGTAAAGGCTGCCAAACTGCTCAACATCGAACTCATCATTATAGATGCGACACAAAGTATTGAAGCGATAAACAAAGAGATTTTAAGGACTCTTAATCCCTAAAATGGTATCCTTTCATAACTAATACGATGTAAGGTCAAAAATGATTAAATCACTGCGTGGAATGAACGATATTTTAAATGAAGAGGATTCTAAAAGATTCACTCACTTCATAGAAACTGCAACACAAATAGCCTCAAGATACGGCTTTCATTACATAAAGACTCCCCTACTTGAGGAGACTGCTCTTTTTAAACGTTCTGTCGGAGAATCGAGTGATATTGTCGGTAAAGAGATGTATCAGTTTATTGACAAAGGGGAGAACGATGTCTGCCTGCGTCCTGAAGGTACTGCAGGTGTTGTGCGTGCTTTTATTCAAAATAAACTTGATCGTGCAGGCGGTACACAGCGATTTTTTTACCATGGAGCTATGTTTCGTTATGAGCGACCGCAAAAAGGACGCCTGAGAGAGTTTCATCAGTTTGGCGTTGAGAGTTTTGGCGTAGAGAGTGTCTACGAGGATGCACAGATGATTATGATGGTTGCAGATATCTTGCGTGAGCTTGGTGTCGGTTTTAGACTGCAGCTTAATTCTTTGGGCTGCAAGGAGTGTATGCCTCCGTATCGTGACAATCTTGTTGCTTTTATAGAGAGTGTTGAAGATGAGATTTGTGAAGATTGTCAAAGAAGAAAGAGTACAAACCCTATTCGCGTACTTGATTGTAAAAATGAAAAATGTCAGTCACTCTATGAAAATGCCCCTAAACTTCTTAATTCTCTTTGTCAGAGTTGCGATGAAGATTTTGAAAAATTAAAAAAGATACTCAATGCAAACAGCATTAGATACGAAATAGATACAAACCTTGTCCGTGGACTTGATTACTACTCAAAAACTGCTTTTGAGTTTGTCAGTGACAATATCGGAAGTCAAAGTGCCATTGCCGGTGGCGGTCGTTATGACAGACTTGTAGAGTTTCTCGATGGACGCCCTACTCCTGCAGTTGGTTTTGCTATGGGAATCGAGCGTCTTTTAGAACTCATCGAGATGCCGCAAAACTCACGCGAAGGCTACTTTTTGGGAGCTATGGATGATGAAGCGGTAGACCTTATAATTTCGCTCACGCAGGCGAAAAGAAAAACAGACAAAGCCTCTTGTGATTACCGTGCGAGAAACTTGAAAAATCATCTTAAAGCTGCTGATAAAATGAATGCACGCTACTGTTGTGTTATCGGATCGAATGAACTTGAAAACCAAGCTATTTGGGTAAAAGATTTAGAGAATAAGAGTGAAGAGACTCTGAGCATAAAAGATTTTTAATGCAAAAAGCTGACAACTATATAGATACAGTTTGGACATTTTTTCTGGAATTTTTGGAATTTTTCATCCTCGCTCTTGTTGTAGTTGTCACTTTCTTGTATTTTTATGACAAATACATACAACGTAAGCACGCTTTACTTATAAATTATCCTGTTATTGGGCGTTTTCGCTACTTCTTTGAAGCTCTGCGTGAGCCGCTTCGTCAATATTTTGCGGAAGAGACATTTTTTGAGTCAAAAGATAAAGTAGACTGGGTATATACAGCGGCTAAAGACAGACCAAATTACCAATCATTTTCCGTAAATCAGCCTTTTTCAGGTTCACGTTTCATCATAAAACATGCTTCAAGCGTTTTAAATGAAGACGAGGTAAGTGATGACACGGCTGTTACTTTTGGAGAAAAGAGAGAGGTCTCTTTTGTCTCCCATACGCCGATAATTCGCTCAGCTATGAGTGATGGAGCGCTTTCCCCTGAATCTATACGGGCATTTAGCATTGCAGGCCGTGATACTCAGCTTACGATAAATACAGGAGAAGGCTCACTGACATCCAACCACCTTTTTACGCTCAAGCCAGATCTTGACAACTGTAAATATCTTGAGATTGTAAACTCCACACTCTATGCTGAGTCTGTTTTTAAAATCGGTGCGCTTCTTTTTAACAGGAGTGTTGCGATTAAATGGTATAGAAATGCGCTTTTAAATAAAAAAACGCAAAATACTTACATCTATGACACAACATCGCATGTACTTTTTCGTGTAAACTGGAACGCTGCTTTAGAAGAATTTCCGCGAGATGTACCTCCAGAACTGCCAAATATGATTTTTCAGATGAGTTCTGGTCTCTATGGTGTAAGAGACGCCGAGGGTGTTTTTGATCCGCTCAAATATCAAAAAGTGATGCGATTTTGCCGTATGACTGAGATTAAAATCGCACAAGGCGCAAAACAGACAGGTGGGAAACTTTCTGGTACAAAAGTGACTGCGGACATTGCCTACTATAGAGGAGTACCTGAGGGAAAAGATATCTTTTCTCCAAACCGTTTTCCATATGCTAACACAACTGAGCAGCTCTTAGAATTTGTCTCCAAACTGCAAAAACTCTCACGCAAGCCTGTCGGATTTAAAATAGTTATATCGGATTCCCACTCAGTAGAAGAACTTGTAAAAGCGATGCAAAAACATAAAGAAGCCGGTAACACGCTGCCAGATTTCATTACTGTCGACAGTGGTGAAGGCGGGAGTGCCACCGCTCCTTTAGAGCTTATGGAATCTGTCGGACTGACAACGAACAATGCTCTTTATATTTTAGACACAATAGTAAAACAATATAACCTGCGTGAGGATGTGAAAATCATAGCCAGTGGAAAAATCCTTACACCCGATGATGCCATTATTACGATGTGTATGGGGGCTGATGCAGTTGGCATTGCCAGAGGTTTTATGATGAGCGGCGGCTGTATTCGCGCGCGTATGTGTTCTGGTTTTGGCTCGCATGTTTGTCCAGTGGGCATGGCTACACAAGATGAGAAAAAACGGGCTTCCTACCTTGTCATTAAAGAAGGGCGTGAAATTGGAAACTACCATAAAAATCTCATTAAAAGCATGAAAGTTGTTTTAGCCGTTATGGGCATTAAACAGATAAAAGGTCTCAATAAAAAACATCTTACCTTTAAAAATAGAAATGGCGAAATATATTTTGACATTGATCAGTATTTTCATCATAAACTCCATGTGTAAGGCAGAAAATTGAAAAATTTTGGTTTAGATATATGGGCAAATAAAAATTTTATCATAGAAGAGGGAGAGGTACGACTTAATTATAAGTCTATGCCTTCCCTGCTTGAAATCACCAAAAGAATTAGAGAAAATGGTACGCGTGGCCCTCTTCTGCTGCGTTTTCCACACCTGATAAAAAAACAGATACGCAGTCTCTACTCCCATTTTCATAGTGCCATCGAGGAGAATGAGTACAAGGGAAGTTTTAATGCTGTCTTTCCTCTGAAGGTCAATCAATTTCCTCACGCAGTGACTGCTGTTGTTCAGGAAGGAAAAGAGTATAACTATGGACTTGAAGCAGGGAGTAAAGCTGAACTGATTTTAGCAATGACACAAACACCGCTTGGAGCAAATATCACCGTAAACGGCTTTAAAGACAAAGAGATGATTACGCTTGGTTTTATTGCCGCGCAGAGTGGTCATACTATAACACTTACTATTGAAGGTCTTGGTGAACTTGAGACCATCATAGCAGTAGCAAAAGAGTCTAATTTAAAAGTGCCAAATATCGGTCTTCGTGTCCGCCTTCACTCTGTTGGAAGCGGTGTATGGGCTAAGAGCGGTGGTATGGATGCTAAATTTGGTCTTACTTCGACAGAAATTCTCGAAGCTGTTGCACTCCTTAAAACTGCAAAACTCTTAAATAATCTCAGCATGATTCATTTTCATATAGGTTCTCAGATGGTAGACATCGCACCAATCAAACGTGCCCTGCGTGAGGCCGGGAACTTTTATGCCGAACTCAAAAAAATGGGAGCCAATGCACTTGAAAACATCAATATTGGTGGTGGACTCGCAGTAGAGTATGATCAGTATTCTCATGCAAAAAGTCACAACTACTCCATAGAAGAGTTTTCAAGTTCTGTTGTCTTTTTACTTGGTGAAATTATGGATGCAAAAGGTGTTGCCCATCCTAACATCTTCACAGAATCTGGTCGTTTTATTGTTGCTTCTCACGCAGTGCTTATCACTCCTGTTTTAGAGCTTTTTACGCAGGACTATCATGAAAAACTCCTGAAATTTAAAGCGAATAATCCGCCTCTTATTGAAGAGTTGCGTGAGCTAAATCGTTTGCTTAACAACAAAAACTGCATCGAGTATCTGCATGATGCACTTGACCATATAGAGTCGCTGCTTACACTTTTTGACTTGGGGTACATCGACTTGCAGGACCGTTCAAATGCTGAGATTTTAGTACACAACATCATTAAAAAATCGCTCTATCTCACTGCATCGTATAATACTGATGAACTCAAACAGCTGCAAATCAATCTCCAGGAACGTTACTTGATCAATGCTTCGATTTTCCAGAGTCTGCCTGATTATTGGGGTATAAAACAAGACTTTCCAATTATGCCAATTCATCATCTCAATGCTGATCCTCTTCGAGCAGCTTCCCTTTGGGATATCACATGTGACAGTGACGGTGAAATCGGATTTAACCCTGAAAAACCACTCTATCTGCATGATATCAATTTAGATGAAGAGGATTATTTTCTTGCCTTTTTTAATGTCGGTGCATATCAGGAGACATTAGGAATGCAGCATAATCTCTTTACGCATCCCAGTGAATATACAATTTCCATAGATGATGAGAGCTATACGCTGCAAAACAATGTTGCATCAAAAAGCATCTTAAGTGTACTTGCTTCGCTTGGCTACAATGAGCAAGAAATCTTAAATAAACTTAAAACAGACCTTCAAAAGAGTGACTTTATCACAGAAAAAGAAAAAAGTGATACACTTACGAAACTAGAAACTTACATAAATCAAAATGGGTATCTAAGAACTACGAACTAAGGAATTTCATGGGAATTTTTACAGAGATTAAAGAAGATTTTTCAAATGCATACAAGAACGATCCCGCTTTAAACTCACGCTTAGATTTTCTATTTAATTACCCTGGTGTATGGGCTGTTGCTTGGTATAGAGTAGCCCACAGCCTTTATGAATCAAATTTTAAACGTACAGCTAGGATCATTATGGGTATTTCTCAAATATTGACAAATATTGACATCCACCCTGCAGCTCAAATCGGAAAACGTGTTTTTATTGACCATGGGACAGGTGTTGTCATCGGAGAAACTGCTGTTATTGAAGATGATGTTTTAATTTATCAAGGCGTTACGCTTGGCGGTGTTTCATTGACACAGGGCAAACGCCATCCAACGATTAAGCAAGGTGCTGTTATTGGTGCCGGTGCAAAAATACTTGGAAATATTGAGATTGGAGAGCATGCAAAAATTGGTGCCAACTCTGTCGTTGTCAAAGCAGTGCCTGATTGCTCAACTGCTATCGGTATTCCTGCACATGTTATTGAAAAAGGAAGATGTAAAGATCCTTTTATGCACAATATGCTGCCTGACATCAATAAAGAGATGTTTGAGTATCTTCTTAAGAGGGTTGCTGTTCTTGAACATATTCTTGTTCGAGACAATAAAGAAGTGTTAGAACAGGATTTAGAACTCGAAAGCATTTACGACTCATTTATTAAATCCATGAAAAACTAAAAGTTTTTCATTCTCTCAACTGAACTACATTAATTTTTTAGTATAATTCCATTATATTATTTTACGTCTAAAGGGTTTTTATGCTGACAAATCGCATCAATATACTATCTGAATCAATTACAATTGCTGTATCAAACTTAGCACAAGAGTTAAAAGACCAGGGAAAAGATATTCTTAGCTTTTCTGCAGGTGAGCCTGATTTTGACACGCCGCGAGTCATTAAAGATGCAGCTATATCTGCAATTAACAGCGGTTTCACAAAATATACAGCGGTAGATGGCATACCAGCACTTAAAGAAGCTATTGCTAATAAACTTCTACGTGATAACGGTTTGAAGTATGCGCCTAATCAAATCATAGCAAACAATGGTGCGAAACATTCACTTTTTAACCTTTTTTCTGCAACTATTGAAGATGCTGATGAAGTGATTATTCCGGCACCCTATTGGGTTACTTACCCTGAACTTGTAAAGTATTGCGGTGGTAAAGTTGTTGAGATTCAAACAGATGATACAACCGGCTTTAAAATCACGCCCGAGCAGCTTCAAAATGCCATCACTTCAAAAACAAAAATGCTCGTCTTAACGACACCTTCAAACCCGACTGGTGCAGTATACTCAAAAGAGGAATTAACAGCGCTTGGAAAAGTACTCGAAGGCACAGAGATTCTTGTTGCAAGTGATGAGATGTATGAAAAACTCACCTATGAAGGTGAATTTACTTCTGCTGCGGCTGTAAGTGAAGATATGTTCAAGCGTACTATCACTATCAATGGTTTGAGTAAATCAGTTGCAATGACAGGCTGGAGATTTGGTTATATGGCTGCATATGACACGGAACTCATCAAAGCAACAAAAAAACTCCAATCGCAAAGCACATCTAACATCAATTCTATCACACAGTATGCTGCAATTCCTGGACTTGATGGTTCAGCCGATGCAGATATAGCTATGATGAAAAAAGAGTTTATAAAACGCCGTGATGAAGCCGTAGAGCTCTTTAATGCAGTTGACGGTCTGAGTGTTTTAAAACCAGATGGTGCATTTTATCTTTTTGTAAACATCAAAGAGGTCAGTAACGATTCTTTAACATTTGCAAAAGAGCTTCTAGAGACTAAAGGTGTAGCAGTCGTTCCGGGTGTTGGTTTTGGGAGTGAAGGATATTTTAGATTTTCATTCGCAACGGGTATCACAACTATTCGTGAAGGTATTAAACGAATTGATACATTTGTGCAGGAGTTACAGGTAAAGTAGGTGTAAAACCTACTTTAGTGCTTCTAAGGCCTTGATAACATCATCAAGATTTTCAAGAGGAATATGCACTTTCCACTCCGGATTATTCGCATCTCCACTTAAAGAGATCCCAACGCTGGCCACTGTGCCACTACCCTTTCCATACGGTTCATTAATCTCTGTTACTGAGATAACACCATTTTTTGTTCCGCTCAATGCAATTGTTTTAGACATTTTTAAATCCTTTTTTATTTATTATATATCAACTTATTTAATAAGTCTAGCTAACTTACCCTGAATTTTTAGCCATGCCTTGTGATCCATAAATGGGAAACCTGCAAATGTCTTTCCGCTCTCTTTAACACTCTTCGTTACACCACTGCGCGCGGCAAAAGTATTAAAAGGTGCAATTTCAAGATGCCCTGCCGCACCTGACTGTGCGCCAAAGACATTATTTTGACCAATAATAGTCGAACCTGCAAAACCGGACTGAGCTGCAGCAACGCTTCCTTTACCAAAAACACAGTTGTGTGCCACTTGTATTAGATTATCAAGGCGTGCACCTTTTGCAATGAGTGTTGTACCAAATACCGCTCTGTCAATAGAAGTATTAGAGCCAATTTCAACATCATCTTCGATAACAACATTACCGATATGATATATTTTTTTATGCTCGCCGAGTCTGTTTGATGCGAAACCAAAACCATCACTTCCGACAACAGTTCCTGCGTGAATGATACACTCGCTCCCTACTTTACAGTCACGATAGATGACCACATTTGGGTATAAAATTGTATTATCCCCTATCTCAGCACCTGAACCAATATAAACACCTGCCATGACAGTTGTGTTTTTTCCAATTTTAGCACCTTTGGCAATTGTTGCTGTTGTTGCCACACTACTATTCTCACCCACAATAGCCTCTGCTGCATCAAGATCTTCAATAGGCGGTGCAAAGTACTTTGAAAGCACTGCCATCTGCCAGTATGTATCTGCTACGACAAGAGCTGTAGAGTTGTTTGGAACATACTTTTGTGTTGCCTCGGTTACTAAAATAGCACCTGCTTTTGAGTTTGGAATATCTTTAACATATTTTGGATTTGCTACAAATGAGAGCTCATTTTCAGTAGCATCTTTGAGGGTATTGAGAGAGAGTATCTCTTTATCTTCTCCCTCAAACTCAGCGTCTATCAGTTTTGCAATTTTGCTTAGTTTCATCGTCTTATCTCTCGAGTGCTACAGCACCGCTTCGCACTATCTCTTTTGGATTGTAGCGTTTGATAACACATAAAAAGTTATCTATACGTTTGGGCTCATCAGAAACCATTGCAATGACAATATTGTCTCCCACATTAACGATTTTGCCGTTATATGCTTCACACAAAGTATTGATATCACTCAAATTCTCCGTAATAGGAAACTTCACCATAGCCATCTCTTTCTCAACCATATCTGCATGCTCGTAAACACGAAGAACAGGAATAAGTTTATGCAGTTGTTTTGTAATCTGCTCCATAACTCTTACACTTCCTGAAGTTACAATTGTTAATCTTGAATATTTGCTCTCAGGAATAGGTGCAACAGTGAGAGATGTAATGTTGTAACCACGGCCAGAGAAAAGGTCTGTAACACGAGATAAAACACTCGCTTCATTTACTACGATAACTGAGATTACTCTTCTTGCGTTTTCGCTCATTATTTACTCTCCTTTTTCTCTAATAGCATCATATTAAATAAGCTTCCACCTGATGGAACCATCGGCATAACATTCTCGAAACGTTCAATAAGCACTTCGATGAAAGCAACAACACCTTTGTCTACCGCATCTTTTAAGGCTGTATCAAATTCTTCTTTTGTTTTTACTCTATACCCTATTCCGCCAAAAGCTTCAGAGAGTTTTACAAAGTCAGGTTGCACAGAGAGGTCTGTTTCTGAGTGACGCTTGTCGTAAAAAAGTGACTGCCACTGGCGTACCATTCCTAGAAAATTGTTATTAAGAATGATGTTAATGACCGGAAGTTTTTTCTCTACCGCCGTCATTAACTCTTGACAATTCATAAGTATGGAACCATCTCCCGTAAAGTTAATGGAGATTTTATCCGGTTTTGCAGCTTTCACACCGATAGCGGCAGGAAAACCAAAGCCCATAGTTCCAAGTCCGCCAGAACTTATAAACTGACGTGGACGGGAAAATGGATAAAATTGTGCTGTCCACATCTGGTGCTGTCCAACATCTGTTGAAATATTAGCATCATCACCCAGAATCTGGCCAACTCTCTCAATTACCCATTGAGGCTTCAATCTGTCACTATCTTCATGGTAAGTAAGTGGATGTAGTTCATTAAAATTATGGATCGTCTCTCTCCAAGACTCATATTTGTCTGCATCAATCTTATCAACTTGTGCAAGCATATCTAAAACAACATTTTTCACATCACCAACGATTGGATAATCAGCATTGACTAGCTTGGAGATAGAAGCAGGGTCAATATCGACATGGATGACATCTGCATTTTTAGCGAACTCTGAAAGTTTTCCCGTTACACGGTCATCAAAACGTGCGCCAAGAGCGATAATCATATCTGTTTCACTCATAGCCATATTTGCCGCATAACTTCCGTGCATTCCAAGCATGCTAATAAGAAGATTATCATCATGTGCCAAAGTACCGCGTGCCATAAATGTCTCAACCGCAGGAATTCCTGTTTTATGAATCAAATCCCTTACATCATAAGCTGCATTTGCATTGATGATTCCACCTCCGAGATAAAAAACCGGACGCTTCGATGCAGCAATTGCTTCCATCGCTTTTTTAATCTGACGAGGATTTCCTTTTACATGCGGTTTATATGTTTCTAAATCAAGCGCTATGTCATAATTAAATTCAGCAATCTGCGCTGTAACATCTTTTGGAATATCAACATGAACAGGACCCGGACGACCGGAAGCTGCAATGTAAAATGCTTCTTTAAGTACACGTGGTAAGTCTTTTGCATCTGTTACAAGATAGTTATGTTTTGTACAAGAACGAGAGATTCCAACAGCATCAATCTCCTGAAAAGCATCTGTACCGATGAGGCTCATAGGAACTTGACCAGAGATAACGACAAGAGGAACAGAATCCATATAGGCATCTGCCAAACCAGTAACTGCGTTTGTAAAACCAGGGCCAGATGTAATCATTGCAACACCTACTTTGCCACTTGCTTTTGCGTATCCTTCTGCAGCATGGACTGCTGCTTGCTCGTGACGATTTAAAATGTGTTGGAATTTATCCTGTTTGTATATCTCATCATAGACGTTCATTATTGCCCCGCCAGGGTAGCCAAAAACGGTCTCTACGCCTTCTGCAATAAGTGCTTCAATGACCATCTGTGCGCCACTAATTTGCATGAAAAGTCTCCTCTATTTTATTAGTATTAAAATTTTGCTCATTATATTTAAAAATATCTATATTTGAGGTTAAAAGAGGATGTAACTCCGAGATAAAAAGCTAATCTAAGATTGAATCTACAATCATCGATGGCCGCCACATTGAGAAAGAGCCTTTTTTTAGCAGTTCAAGATTGAGTTTTGACTCCGAATACATGTCTTGAAAAAGATTGAAAAATGCTTCAATCTGCTCAGAAAGGCCAAAGTTAACAATGTAATTTTTGATGCCATTTTCAATTTTTTTTCTTGAGATGTCATGCTGCAGAGCATCTTCAAGTTGCACCATATATGTAAAAGCAAATACTGTCGCAAGTGCTGCATACTTTGAACTAATCTGCATGTATTTTTCCAGTGCAATTTTCACACCTTGTATATTTCCAAATGCTGCTGCAGAATTTGCATGCTGCAGGTCACTGTTCCATATCTTTTGAAGTTTTATTCCATCATTTGTATGCATCAAATCTTCTGAGATTGTCATCATATCATAAGCCGTTGCAATGTTCTTGTCTCTTACGGCGTTGAAAAATTTTGCTTTAGACTCTAGGTCAAGCATAAAGTTACGCGCTTCATCTTTAAACTCTTCAAAATCCTGCAGTACTCTTAAAATTTTGATAGCAGAATGGATGTCACCCTCTTGCATTAATTTTTGTGATTTGATGTAAAGAGAATCTGCAAACTTCATTAAGCTCTCATACTCAGGAAGTTCTCGTAAAAAAGCATTCTGTTTGATAAGTTCAGAACATACTTTAAACTCTTTTTTTGAAATGGCTGCTCGAAAACGTTTATATATTTCTGCTTTGCTCAATACGTCTTGAATAAATTTCGTTTTTTCACTCATCCCTCGATAAGGAGCAAGTATCTCTTTAGCAAGCGGCGCTGTTTTTGGGTCAAGAACATATTTTTGTGCCTGAACAAATGCTTTTTTCCATCGCTTTTCAAGTGCTTTGTATGTAGCAGACTCTTTATAGACAGGGTATCTGTTAGCCAAGCCATAGGCAAGAGAGAGCTTCCCCTCTTTTGCAAACTGCACAAACTTCGGAAAATCTGTATAATCCCGAATCAGTTTCTGCATGATTTTGTTTTTAGTTGGCATATGTTTAAATTGCCCAAAAATCAACATAGTTCTGTTTTTATCACCTTTTTGCAAAGCTATTTTTGCTTTTTCAAGACAATTTTCCCAAAAATTTGTTAGCAGTGAATAGATTTCCGTATAGACTAACAGAGGATTAATATCTACAATCTTTTGCACTAGAGCAAACTCTTTTTCTCGTAGCAGGTCTTTGAGAGTATCTGTCCCTTCATAGATGTCATAGTAAATAACAAAACCATCTTCTGTACCAAGTATTAAAAACTCGTTCTCTGCATCAAATTCCATATTTGTAATCGGAGAGGTGATTTTAAGATATTTTTCTGAAATAAGAGCATAGGTGTTTAAATCATATACAATAACATAGCCAAGATTTGTACCTAAGAACAGAAATTGTTCCTCATCATCTATGACTAATGCAGTTACTTCATCATGAATCCCTTGCAGCCTTTGAAGAACTTTTCCACTGTAGATATTCCAAATAATTGCAGAGGAATTTTTGTCTATACTGAGCAGTTTGTTTCTTTGAAAAAACTCCAGATGCATAACAGGAGCAGAGTGTGCCTTGAATTTATTTTTCGGTGTCATTGTAACGAGAGAAAAGAGTGATATTTTTCTGTCATAACTAGCTATAGCTACCCAGTTTCCATTGGCTGAAAAAGCGATGTCGTTAATGGTATCTGCGTGAGGAGGCAGGGTAAATACAAGCTTACCGCTTGCGACATCTATGGCAAAAGTTTTGCCGTCATCTCCACATGAGAACATATAGCGTGCAAGCGGATCTATGCCTACACAGGAAGCTTCTCCATGATGACGGTCCACTGCTGCTATCATTTTTTTTGTAGCTGCGTTAAAAAGTCTTGACTCTTTCGCATCAGTTGTTAATGTTGCAAAATAGTCGCCATCATTGGAAAAAGCAACAACAGGCGATTTGTAACGTTTATGATGAATACCCACTTTAAAGCCGCTCTGAAGCTCTAAGTTTTCTTTGTCAAAATAGCGTACCGTTGTCTCAGCATCAACAATTACAAGCTCCTTGGTATCAAGGATTTTCATCAATATGACCGGTTGTGTAATGCTTTTACTGCGAACGATTTCCATTAAACCTTAATCCTTTATGTAGCCTTCTTTTTTAAGTGCTTCATGGATCTCTTCTTGATGCTCTTTGCCTTTTGTCTCCATGTGTACAGTAACATTGGCATCCCCATAATCAAGTGAAATTGATGTTCTGTCGTAGGCAATATGCACAATATTGGCATTGAGTTCTTGCAGTATTTGGGTAAAACGCATCAACGAACCCGGTTTGTCTACCAGTGTCACTGTCAATTTCATCTTGCGATGTGATTTTAAAAGACCTTTTTCAATAATGACCGAAAGCAGTGTAACATCCATGTTCCCACCACTCAACACTACTGCTACATTCTTACCTTTTAAGCTGTCAAGTTTATGATGCAGTAGTGCAGCCACGCCAACAGAACCAGCACCTTCTACAACAAGTTTCTGCTTCTCTAAAAGGTACAAAATAGCACTCGCAATCTCTTCATCATCAACGCTTAAAACTTCATCAACGTTTTTGAGTGCATATTCTAAAGTAATCGGTGAAGTGTCACGCACTGCAATCCCATCAGCGATTGTACGTACACTTTTTGAGTCAATTGGTTTTTTTAGCTCATAAGATTCTCTAAAAGCAGGTGCACCACTTGCACTCACACCTATGACTTTAATCTTAGGGTTTATCTCTTTGAGTGCAGTGGAAATTCCGGCAATAAGCCCACCGCCCCCGATAGGAACGATGACAGCATCAAGCTCTTGACACTTGTCCATAATCTCTAATCCAATAGTTCCCTGCCCTGCAATAACGGCTTCATCTTCAAAAGGATGCACAAAAGTCAAATGGTTTTTCTCACCATACTCTCTCGCGTAAGCATACGCTTCATCATAATTAGAGCCCGCTAAAATAACTTCTGCCCCATAATGTTTCACACCATTTATCTTTGTAAGCGGTGTGGATTCAGGCATTACTATGGCAGCTTTAAGACCGAGAAGTTTGGCTGAGAGCGCTACACCCTGTGCATGATTTCCCGCACTTGCTGCGACTACTCCACACGCACGCTGCTGCTCTGCCAAGGAAGCCATTTTGTTATAGGCACCACGTATTTTAAAAGCACCCGTTACCTGCAGATTCTCTTTTTTAAGGTAAACATTAATACCGGAAATCTCACTTAGGTATGGAGCACGAGCAAGTGGTGTCTCAACAACCACACCTTCTATGCGCTTTTTTGCCTCTTGTATCTGTTGTAAATTTAACAATACCGCGACCTATGCGTACAAATTGCGATGATCAACCATAGCACACTGATTTTGTACTACTTTCATCCCTGCATCTTTTGCTTTTGCAGCCGCTTCATTATTTACAATGCCCTGCTGTGCCCAAAATACTTTTACATCACCACGTTTTATACAGGCATCGGCTACTGCATCAAGTGCTGCCGGCTTTCTGAAAATATCTACCATATCTACCTCAAAAGGAATCTCAGCAAGTGAATTGTAAACTCTTTCACCAAGAATCGTTTCACCTTTTGGATAAACAGGTACTATTTTATAACCATGCTTTTGCAGATACTTTGCAACTCTGTGACTCGCTTTACTCGCATCTGGTGAAAGTCCTAAAACAGCTATAGTCTTGACACTGTCAAAAATCTCTTTTATCTCATCCATATTTGAATTCACAGTAGGAAATTCGCATTCCATATTCACACCTTTTTATTCATGATATTTTAATTTTAAAGATTATAGCAAAAAAGAGCTTATAGAGAATTAGCAAGGTAGCCATGTAAGGGTGTATATTGTGATATAATTTGCTTTTTCAGGGGATTATTATGCATAAAAAAGAATTAAAGACCTGTCCAAAATGTGGTGAAAATTACTTCGGAGAACATTGTGTAGGATGCCATAGTAATCAGTACGCCCATTATAACTCTACTGCTTCAAACAAAGATAAGCTACTCATTATTTTAGCTTTTTTAGTCATTCTTATACTTGTTGTAATCAAAAGTTTATAAAATAAACAAAGAACAGCAAACTATGAAAAAAAAGAGCTTAGTAATTGTCGGTGCCGGTATTAGTGGACTCTATTTGGCCTCATTATTACAAAAAAATTTTAATATTACAATTTTAGAAGCACGAGAGAGAATTGGCGGAAGAATTTATAGTATAAATGGTCACGACATGGGTCCTTCATGGGTATGGTCACACCAAAAAAATGTTTTAAATCTCATGCGTTCGCTAAACATTAAGCTCTTTGCGCAGTACAGCACAGGCGCTGCTTTATATGACACAAAAGAGAGAGTTGAGACTTTTACAGCTCCTCCATCTACTCCTTCAGCCAGGGTTGATGGTTCGCTCTCACTTCTCATAGAAAAACTTCACACAAGCTTAAAAAACAGCGAAATCATACGCTATGAGAAGGTGAACTCAATTGCACAATTCTCAGATTGCATCAAGATTACAACTCAAAACAAGATTTATGAGAGTGATTTTGTTGTAGTTACCTTACCGCCAAGACTCTGCGCAAAACTTTCCTTTACTCCTGAACTTCCAAAAGCACTAAAATCTACCATGCAAAACACTCCGACATGGATGGGAAACAGTGCAAAATGTGTTGTTGTATTTAAGAATGCCTTTTGGAAAACTATGGGGCTTAGTGGCTTTGCATTTTCAGTTGTAGGCCCTCTAGCGGAGATACACGACGCTTGTACGAAAAAGCAAGCTGCTCTTTTTGGCTTTGTCAACTTAAATACAGATATGCGAACGCTAAAAGAGGACGTAAAACAGCAGATGTTGCGACTTTTTCAAATAGATGAGAGTGAAATCATCTCCATAGATTTTGTGGACTGGAAAGCAGAGCAATTCACTGCGGTAAACGCAGATAAGAAAAGCTTAACTGCTCACCCAAATTATGGAATAGACACAAAAGAGTTTAGCAACAAAATTCTCTTCTCATCTACAGAGTTCTCATCCGAAGAGGGTGGCTACATTGAGGGAGCTGTGGTACAAGCGAAAAAAGTAGCAGACTATTTGTTTACAACAACATTCAAGAAATTATAAGACTAAATTTTAATATATTTCTGCAAAAACTTATTGAACTGGTTTGCGAAGTGTTCGGCATCTTTTTGACCAAAAGGTTTTGGGCCTTTTGTCATCTCTCCCATCTCACGAATACTTTCCATCAAATTACGCATGGCGAGGTATTGTTTTATATTATCTTTGCTGTAAAGCTCGCCCCTGTGATCGATTGCGTGAGCGTTTTTACTTATAACTCTGTCTGCTAGTGGAATGTCGGCTGTGATGACCAAGTCGCCCTCTTGCAGCATTTCCACGATTTTATGGTCTGCCTCATCTGCTCCGGCTTCAACGATGATATAGTGAATATTGGCTGCTTTGCCTATATTTATCTTTTTGTTTGCCACGACATAGGTCTGGGTACCGTACTTCTCAATCTGACGCAATACAATAGGTTTTAACAGGTTAGGAAAGGCATCCCCGTCTATGTATATGTTTAACATATTCAAAGATTTTCCCCAATAACCTTCGCAGAAGGAACTACTGATGATGAAAGATTAAGATGCACATCCTGATCATCGAAAAAGATGTCTGCACCAAAGGCCTCAAGTACTTCATACTTATCTGTTCCGCCTAAGAAGAAAGCTTCATCTATACGTACGCCCCAGACATTGAGCGTTTTAATAACACGCTCATGTGTCGGCGCATTTCTCGCTGTGACAAGTGCTGTACGAATCGGCGAGCGTTCATCTTCAAACTTCTTCTGAATAGAGGCAATAGTTAAGAGGAGTTTTGCAAAAGGACCTTTTTTAAGAGGGTTGTTCGCATTTTCTTTTTCATGTTCCATAAATGCTTCTAAACCTTCTTTTTTATAAATCAGCTCCGATTCTTCAGAAAAAAGTACTGCATCACCGTCAAATGCAATGCGAACCTGATCTCCAAGAGAGGTATGCACATCTGCGTGAGATGGAAGAATCTTTGCAGCAGCCACTCCGTTTTGAATGGCATTAACAACATCTTTGTCACTTGCTGAGAGGAAAAGATCTACTTTGAAGGCTTTGAGGTAGTTAGAGATGTCTCGTCCGCTTGTCCAGCCTGAACGGATAATCTCAAGGTTGTATGTGGAGATGGCTTTTGTGATGCGCAGACTGATGGCGGCATTATTTTTTGAGAGCACTATCACCTCTACCTGTCTTTCATCTTTTGGAAAGTAGTTATTTATTTTTAAAAGATTTTCTATGAGCCTGAAACCTGTCCCTTTTTGCAGCAGCGTATCTTCATTTTCAAGCTGATACTTATAATACTCTGCCAAGCCCTCTTTTTCAAATATCTCATTTTCTGCTTCAAGGTCAAAGAGTGCGCGTGAGCTTACAGCTACAACAAGTTTGTCTTCTAAATTATATGCCATTTTATCATTTTCCTAATCTCTATTTTTATTAAAAATTTATATGTTTTTTATGATTATACCTTACTTAAGAAAAATTCTATTATAATTTGATTGACTGATAGTCGGTCATTTTATTTGAACTTTGGAGGGTATATTGGCAATCATAGTTGATAAAGAGCAGAAAAAGCGTGATATTGCACTTGCATGTAAGCGCCTTATTTTAGAAAAAGGCATCAATAATATTACTGTATCAGAGGTGGCAAAGAGTGCCGGAATAGGTAAAGGTACGGTTTATGAGTACTTTAAAGATAAAAATGAGATTGTCTTTGAACTCGTGAATGTGTTGATGCTCGCGCACTCAGAAAAACTCAAGGCACAACTCGACGCTAAAGAGTCCACAAAAGAAAAAATACGAACATTTTCAACCTTCTTTTATAATGAAGAGGACAAAAACCTCAGACAGCTCTACAAGGAGTTTGTTGCCCTCTCCCTCATCGCTCCAAATACTGACATGATAGCTTTTCACAAGCAGTGCATCAACAACTACTACACCTGGTTTATCGAAATATTACACGATGGTGTGAAAAATGAAGAACTGCGTCCTGAAGCGCTGCAACTTGCAAAAGCACTCTTTGTTATTGGAGACGGTATGTTCATTCACAACAGTGTCATCGGCATGCAGGACAATCTGCAAAACGATCTCAATATTTTTATAGATACTATATTTGACTTAATGGAGACAAAATGAAAAAACTACTCTTTTTACTTCTGCCGGCTCTTCTCTTAAGTGAAGATCTCAAATCTCTACTCGAACTTGCAAAACAAAATAACAATCTACTCAAAGCCTCTCAAATTTCTGTAAGTTCTAAAGAAAAAGAGCTCTCCTCTGCACAGAGCAATTATTACCCTACTCTCGATGCAAATGCTTTTTATAAAAGAGATGATAAAGCAACTCCTTTTCTTCCGGGAACTACTTACGGTGCAGCAGCGAAAGTTGGCTTTGACGTCTATGATGGTGGAAAAAAATCTTACACGAAAAAACAAAAAAGAGATGAAGTAAGTGCAGCGAAGTTCTCTTATAAAGAGAATGCAAAATCAATGCTTTTAGGCATTACAGAAGATTTTTACAATCTCAAAAGTCTTTATGCTTCTCTTTCAGCCAGAGAAGAGGCCTCTTATGCAGTGAAAGCACAGCTAAAGCGGATGCAGGCATTTTACGCTGCAAAACTTGCAACAAGTGATGATGTTGACAGACTCCAGTCTGCTTATGACAGAAATATCTATGTAATAGAATCACTTAAATTTCAAATCTTGTCACTCAAAAAAGCACTTGAATTAAAAGTAGGCAGTTCTATTCAAATGCTTGATGATTCAAAGTTCAAAAAAGTGCTCACGCAAGAGAGTGCTGAGTTGGACAGCATTCAAGCAATGCGAAGCAATAAAAATGCCCTCAATAACCTCAGTGAAACCATAGACAGCTACTACTATCCAAACATCAAGGTAGAAGATACCTACACGTTTTATGGATATCAGGACAAACCGACATTTGGTGGTCAACCGATTAAACAGCTTGACAGTCAAAATACCATCATGGCGACACTCAATCTCAGACTGCTTGATTTTGGAACACTGCGTGAGCAAAAAGAGGCACTCAAACTCCAAGCAGATGCACTCCATGAGCAGATTATCTACAAATCAAAAGAACAAAAAATGCAGCTTGAGCTCTCACGCAAGCGCATTCAAACAGCAGAGCTCAACATAAAAAGCTCACGCAGCGCGCTCAAAGCTGCTACAAGTGCACTTAAAACAATTACTCAAAAATACAATGCCGGAATAGTGGACAATGTCGTTTACCTCGATGCCCTCTCTTCACGCACAGAGGCAAAATCACTCCATGAAAAATCTCTTAATGATTTAGAGATTGCGTATGCGATTTACTACTATTACAATTCCAAAAACCTTGAGGAGTATCTCTAATGAAAAAAATACTACTAATACTTATCACTCTTGTTTCTCTCTCTCACGCAGAGAATATTTATGCTACTTTTAATGTTAAAGCAGAAAAAAGTGCTAATCTCGCTTTTATCGCCAGTGGGATTGTAAAGAGCGTGAATGTTGATATTGACTCGGTTGTGAAAAAAGGTGAAGTACTTGCCACACTGGGAAATGATGACATCAAAGCAATGCTAGAGAGTTCTCAAACAACACTCAAATATGCAAAAAGAAGTCTAAACAGACAAGAGAAAATAAAAAGACTCATAGATCAAGGAAAGTTTGACAAGGTTGTAAGTGCTTACGAAAAAGCAAAAAATGCTGTTGCTTATGAGCGGGCGCTTTATGCCAAAACTTTCCTCAAATCTCCTTTTGACGGTGTAATCTACTATAAAGATATAGAAGTAGGTGATGCAGTAAGCGGTCTGATGCTCAAAACTGTTTTTAAAATCCAGAGTGCACATGCAAGAAAACTCATTTTAGAATTTGACCAAAAGTATCATAATGTAGTAAAAGAAGGAGAGACTTTTGAGTATAAAATCGATGGAGATGACAAGACATACAGAGGAATCATCTCTAAAGTCTACCCCTATGCTGACTTTAACAACAGAAAAATAAAAGCAGAAGTACTGGCCAAAGACTTTACAGTTGGACTTTTTGGTGACGGCTACATACTGAGTAATGAGAAATAATCATGTATAAAATAGCGATAAACAGACCCATAGCAACGCTCATGTATGTCATGACGCTTGTCATATTTG